>JBJTQS010000172.1:0-4348 GCA_046075765.1 Bacteroidota bacterium | reverse complement strand
CGTGTAGCCTTTCAACATAAAACTATTCAGTTTGCTGTTAATCGTTCAATGGGAGAACAAAATCAATTCCCAGAATTTTTCAGTACAGAGATTCCGCATCCAGTCAACGGTACCATTCGTTTGTTAATGTACCGAGTGGATATTCGAGCCAACGGTTTTCAAGTACTTACAAGTAGCGGGATGCGTTTCGATGGCAATAAAGACATTGCACATTATAGAGGAATTGTGGATGGCGACTATCGCTCCGTTGTTAGCATGACCATCACTCCAAATGAAATAATCGGGCTTATCAGTACAGATGAGGGCAATTTCGTAATCGGACGACTGGCAAATGACCCGTTGTACAGACACATCATTTACAATGATCGCGAAATTGCGGGCCTGCACTCATATGAATGCGGGACGAATACCTCCATATTGGCCAACCCAATTCCTGAGGAGGCGCTGCGATTAGAGCCCGTTGCTCCCGGAACTCTTACAACCAAATGTGTGGATTGGTATTATGAAACCGACTACGACATTTTTGTAGGTAAAGGAAGTGTATCGGCGGTCAATACCTACATCCAAGGCGCATATAACCAAGTTGCCACTCTCTATAACAACGATGGAATATCTACCACTTTGCAGACCCTGTTCATTTGGGATACAGTGGACCCATATACTGGTACCACTACCAATAATTATCTGACTCAATTCGGACAATACAGGACCTCGTTTGCTGGCGATGTGGCTATGCTCATAGGCTACAGTGGTGGTGGTGGAGTGGCTTATGTGAATGGCTTATGTTCATCCTCCAATCAATACCGAATGGGATATTGTGCCATCAGTTCTACCTATCAAAATGTACCGACCTATTCTTGGACTGTTGAGGTGCTTACGCATGAAGGTGGACACCTGCTCGGATCCAGGCATACTCATGATTGTGTTTGGAACGGCAATAACACTCGTATAGATGGATGTGGACCTGCCGCTGGATATAACTCTGGAACTTGCGCTGCAGGACCTGTTCCTGTAAGTGGCACCATTATGAGTTATTGCCATTTGGTAAGCGGTGTAGGTATCAATTTCAACAATGGATTTGGTCCGCAACCAACTTCTACAATTGTGAACACAATCAACAATGCAGCCTGCCTTACCGCTTGCAGCAATCCTTGTACTACACCAAGCGCACCAGGAACCATAGCTGTAGGCGGGGGAATTGCCAAAGTGTGCCCTGGTGATTCTCGAACATTCAGCATTAGCGCCGTTTCAGGAGCTACATCATACAATTGGACACCACCTGCAGGAGCAACGATTGTATCCGGACAAGGTACTACCACTATTAACGTTTCCTTCGGTTCAGGATTTACAGTTCAAGACTCCGTTCGTGTTGCTGCAGTGAATGCTTGTGGAGCTAGTGGAACATCAGCACGCATCGTTTACGAAAACAATGTAGTTACTCCTTCTGTAATCAGCGGTGTCTCAACTAGTGTCTGTGCATCAAGTGGTATTCCATATAGTGTGATTTTAGATACCATGGCAACTTCTTACACATGGAGTTTCTCTTCAACCTTGGGTGTAGTTGCTTCCGGACAAGGAACCAATGCAATTGTGGCAAACTTTGGAACGGGCTCAACTTCCGTTACGCTTTCGGTTACTGCCAACAATGCTTGTGGAGCCAGTAACACTAGAACGCTGTCCATATCTGCCATACCTGCTCAACCAGCAGCAATATCGGGAACTGCTACACCTTGTGCAAACCAGCAAGGTGTTCCATATTCCATTGCCGCTGTGGCAAATGCCACAAGCTACAGATGGTTGGTGCCTTCAGGCTCTCGGATTGTTGATAATGGTGTAACTTCCACAGGCACCTCTTTGACTACTGGCTCTACAAGTATCCTTGTCAATTTCAAAACTTCAGCTGGAAACGTCAGTGTGCGTTCCAACAATGGATGTGGGTCTAGCGCATATAAGAGTTTAGCGATTACATACCCTTGTAGGGATGCCAGTTCCGTATTGAACAATTTGGATGAATTATCGGTAAATCCAAGCATTGTTTCAGAGCAGCTTCAGCTACAGTTCTTGTCATCTTCAGAATCGCAGCTAAGGGTATTATTGATGGATATAAATGGAAGAGTGGTTTCCGTATCCAATGGAGACTTGTCGGCTGGTGAAAATAAGATCGGAATCGATGTGTCTATGCTACCTCAAGGCATATATTCAATCCAAGCCGAATTCAATGGCGTGGCTAAAGTGGCTCGATTCATCAAGCAATAGCAAATACGGTTTAATTCGAATATAAAAGGGGTCCGCATGCAGCGAGACCCCTTTGCTTTTTTGGATGGATTTCATTTCCATCATATGATAAATTACAATCCTTTAAGCAACTCGTTCAAGCCGCCGGAATATCCTACGCCTTGATCAACTTTTACTTGGCTCAGCTTTTTATGTTCTACCAAGGACCATAATATCATTTCTTGTAGCAAAGCTTTGTCGCCTGCATTTTTAACAGGGTGGTATTTGTCAACCAGTCGAGAAAGTGATGATATTTTGTTCAGTTGCGACTGATACGATTTGTCATCCATGTTTTCGGTCAGTTCGAAATCATCTTCTTGGTTTGCAAACCACTCAATGATTTCATGGTATGGACCTGGAGCATCTTGCTTTTGCAGCTTGGGTATTTTTGGGAATATCGCTTCGAAGGTCGATTTGATGGCTTGACGGATCAAGTGCTCGGCAACGAAACGGGCTCCTTCTTGTTCGCCTTCATAGGCAATCTCCATCTTCCCCGTAAGGGCAGGAATGATGGAAAGGAAATCGCTGAGGCGGATAGAAGTCTGTTTCAAACCGTATTTCAAAGCGCGTAATTCAGCTGCGCTGATCAGGTTTTCCATGGCGGATATGCTCATGCGTGCGCTTACTCCGCTCTTTACATCCACATATTCGCTTTGGCGTGCTTCGAATGCTATTTGTTCAATCAATATTGTTGCCAGGATTGGAACATGGATGTGCTCTTGTTTTTCTGTTTTGATTTCTTGAGAAGTGATTTTCGCAGCTGTCTCAACGGAGTCCGGATAATGCGTCAGTATCTGTGATCCGATGCGGTCTTTTAATGGAGTAACGATGCTTCCGCGATTCGTGTAATCTTCGGGATTTGCGGTAAAGACAAATTGCATATCCAATGGGAATCTCAATTTGAATCCTCGTATTTGAATATCACCTTCCTGTAAGATGTTGAACAGCGCCACTTGTATGCGTGCTTGCAAGTCGGGCAATTCGTTGATCACGAAAATGCAGCGGTTGGCTCTTGGAATCATACCGAAGTGGATGACGCGCTCATCGGCGTATGACAACTTCATATTAGCGGCTTTGATGGGATCTACATCGCCAATCAAGTCGGCAACGGTTACATCCGGCGTGGCCAACTTTTCTACAAACCGATCATTTTGATGAACCCACGCGATAGGTGTTTCGTCAGCCATGTTGGTGATGGTATCTTTGGCGTATCTGGACAATGAATTAAAAGGGTCGTCATTTACCTCTGAGCCGGCTACAATCGGCATCCATTCATCCAAAAGGTTCACCATCATTCGTGCAATGCGCGTCTTCGCTTGACCGCGTAATCCTAGCAAGTTGATATTGTGTTTGGAAAGGATGGCTCGTTGCAGTTCCGGAATCACGGTGTTTTCATATCCGTGTATACCTTCGAAAGGATTCTCTCCGTTTTTCAATGCCTTGATGAGGTTTCTCCTCAGTTCCTCTTTGATGCCCTCATTTGCATTATTAAGGGTATGTTTTTTTAATTCACCTAATGTTTTGATTTCAGTCAGCTGCATGGTTTCTTTTCGTTAATTGGGTTTTCAGAGGGATTTTCTTTTTCGACTTTTACGGTAATCTTCATAAATCATTTGTCCAAGTCCTTTAAGTCCGGCATAGTACGCCTTGCCTTGGTTGGCTTCGGTGAAGTTGCTCACGAATTGCTGCAGGTAAGGATCTCTAGCAATCATGAAGGTGGTGATGGGTATGTGTAATTTACGCGCTTGCATGGCTTCGGCATAGCAACGGTCAACAATCGATTGATCCAATCCGTTCGAATTGAAATAATAGGTGCCATCGCGATTCCTAAGACAGCTTGGTTTGCCATCAGTAATCATGAATATCTGCTTATTGGTATTCCTTTTCCTACGAAGTATATCCATCGCAAGTTGAAGGCCGGCCACGGTGTTGGTATGATAAGGGCCAACTTGCAAGTAGGGGAGTTCCTTCAAAGTAACGGGCCAAGCATCGTTGCCAAACACAATGATGTCCAGTGTGTCTTTCGGATATCGGGTTCTGATGAGTTCCGCAAGGGCCATGGCTACCTTTTTGG
>JBJTQS010000171.1:0-4061 GCA_046075765.1 Bacteroidota bacterium | reverse complement strand
CGCCACCGTTTGATGGCAGAAGAGAATGATGAATACCTCGAAGCGGCTCGAAATAACGATTTGACCTTGGTGGCAGACGCTTTGGGAGATAAGCTGTATATCCTTTGCGGTACCATTATCTCCCATGGATTACAGCATAAGATCGTTGAGGTTTTTGAAGAGATACACCGCAGCAACATGAGCAAACTGGATGCGGAAGGTAAACCTATCAGGCGGGAAGATGGAAAGGTCATGAAAAGCTCGCTCTATTTTCCTCCTGACATAGCAAGCATTCTCAATCGCTAACGAGTTCCATACTTCGGAAACTGCTTTCGCTTGTTCTCGCTCGTTCAAGGTTATTAACAATGGTTTCTTTACTCTCATATGAGAGGAGGATGAGAGGGCGAATGTTTTCCGAGCAATGGTCTTCATTCTGATAATCATTAAAAACACTGTGGCGCAATAGATTCAGAGTGTTTTATATTGCTCTTGAATCTTGCTTTGATTGATTATTTCAGAGGGTAGTACTGGTGTTTTCGGATCTGTTTGAGAGGTGTTGGGGTTGTAAATAACTTTTCTTGCGCTATTGTTTTCCGCTCTCAGTATCTGTTTTTATTTGCATCAGGTTTAACCAAAAAAATCTTAAAAACAGTGGCAAAAAAAGCAAAAAAGGCTCCCGCTAAGAAAGCCGGTGCCAAGAAGGTAGCTAAGAAAGCTGCCCCCAAGAAAAAAGTAGCTAAGAAAGCTGCTCCTAAAAAAGCTGCTCCTAAGAAAGCTGCTAAAAAGGCTGCTCCTAAAAAAGCTGCTAAGCCAAAAGTAAAGCGTAAGCCAAATGCTGCGTTTATGAAGGCTATGACTCCAAGCGCTGCCCTAGCTGCAGTTATTGGTAGCAAAGCTATGCCCCGTACTGAGGTTGTTAAAAACCTTTGGGCATACATCAAGAAGCACAAGCTTCAAGATGCTAAGAACCGCCGCATGATCAATGCTGATGAGAACTTGAAGAAAGTTTTCGGAGGCAAGGGCCAGGTGAGCATGTTCGACATGACCAAACTCGTGAGCAAGCACCTCTCCTGATTTGTTCCACTGGTAAGAAAAGGGCCGCTTCGTTAAGATGCGGCCCTTTTTCGTTTAAGCCTGCTGCTACTTGACCAACAGCGCCTCCAATGACTACCTTTGCAACCTATATTTTTAAATCATGATACAAATTACCCTGCCCGACGGAAAGATTCTGGAAAAACCAGTCGGCACCACATCGATGGAGATCGCCAAAGGCATCAGCGAGGGATTGGCCAGAAACGTTTTGGCCGCCAAATTCAATGGTCAAGTCATGGACTCATCTCGTCCACTCAATTCCAATGGCACATTGGAGCTTTTGACTTGGGATCACCCAGAAGGGAAGTCCACTTTTTGGCATTCATCCGCTCACTTGATGGCGGAAGCCTTGGAAACATTTTTCCCCGGAATCAAGTTCGGTATAGGTCCTCCCATAGAAAACGGATTTTATTACGACGTTGATCCGGGCGATCAACCGATATCTTCCGAGGATTTCAAAAAGATCGAGGATAAAATGTTGGAGTTGGCTCGTCAATCCAGCCAATTTGTACGCCGTGAAGTGTCCAAAGAAGAAGCTTTTCAATATTTCACTGAAAAGGGAGATCAATACAAATTGGATTTGATCAAGGATCTTCAAGACGGTACCATTACCTTCTATTCTCAGGGGAATTTCACCGACTTGTGTCGTGGTCCCCATATCCCTGATACTGGATCGATCAAGGCTGTAAAGCTGATGAGCGTTGCGGGAGCTTACTGGCGAGGCGATGAGAAAAGCAAACAGCTTACTCGTATCTACGGAATCACTTTCCCCAAGCAGAAAGAGCTTACTGAATATTTGACCTTATTGGAAGAGGCCAAGAAGCGGGATCATAGAAAATTGGGTAAAGAGTTGGAGCTTTTTACTTTTTCTGAAAAGGTTGGGATGGGACTTCCTCTTTGGTTGCCAAAGGGAGCCCAACTGCGCGACCGATTGGAGCAGTTCCTCAAAAAAGCACAGCTCAAAGCTGGATATTTACCTGTGGTTACCCCTCACATCGGTAACAAGGACCTTTATGTAACATCGGGACACTATGAGAAATATGGTGCTGATTCATTTCAGCCTATACGTACTCCGGCAGAAGGGGAGGAATTCTTCCTGAAGCCCATGAATTGTCCTCACCACTGTGAAATTTACAAGAGCAAGCCGCACTCTTACAAGGAGCTTCCAATCCGATATGCGGAATTTGGAACGGTGTATAGATACGAGCAAAGCGGAGAACTGCACGGCTTAACTCGGGTTCGTGGATTCACTCAAGACGACGCCCACTTGTTTTGTCGTCCTGATCAAGTGAAGGATGAGTTCATCAAGGTGATCGACTTGGTTTTGTTCGTTTTCAGAGCACTCGATTTTAAGGAGTTTATTGCACAAGTATCCTTGCGCGATCCCGAAAATAAGACCAAGTATATCGGAACTGATGAAAATTGGGAAAAGGCCGAAAGAGCCATTGTTGAGGCGGCAGCAGAACGAGGTTTGAATACTGTGGTTGAAACTGGCGAGGCGGCTTTTTATGGACCCAAGTTGGATTTCATGGTAAAGGATGCCTTGGGCCGCAAATGGCAGCTTGGAACCATCCAAGTCGATTACAACCTGCCAGAGCGCTTTGAATTGGAGTATACTGGCGCAGATAACCAAAAACACAGGCCAGTGATGATCCACCGCGCTCCTTTTGGCTCAATGGAACGGTTTATCGCTGTATTGATTGAGCATTGTGCTGGAAACTTCCCCTTATGGTTGTCGCCAGAGCAGGTTATCATATTGGGAATCAGTGAGAAATATAACGATTACTCCCACAAAGTTTCAGAATTCCTTAAAAATTCCGATATTCGCGCCTCCGTAGACGAACGGGACGAAAAAATCGGAAAAAAAATCAGGGACGCCGAAATTCGCAAAGTGCCTTATATGCTGATAGTTGGAGAGAAAGAGGCAGCAGAAAACACGGTGTCTGTTCGCAAACATGGTCAAGGCGACATGGGTTCTATGTCGTTAGAAAAGTTCAGCGAGATGATTTCTGAGGATGTAAACGCTCGCATGTCAGGAAATTAATTGAAGTCAAACCAACACAGAAGGAGGTAACACATTTCAACATTCTTTAAAAAGCCGTCGGGTCCACCAAAGCCCAGAGGTCCAAGGCCCAATCGTTTTCAGAAAAAAGAAAACGAACACAACATCAACGAAGATATTACCGCACCAAGGGTTCGATTGGTGGGTGAAAACATCGAAGCGGATATATGCACGTTGGAAGTTGCTCGTAGATTGGCCAAAGAGCGCGAACTTGACTTGGTGGAAATCGTACCCAATGCAGATCCTCCCGTTTGTCGGATTGTAGATTATCAAAAGTTCATCTACGAGAAGAAGAAGAAGGAAAAGGAAGTTAAAGCGAAGACCGCGAAGTCGGTAATGAAGGAAATCAGGTTCGGACCCAACACCGACGAACATGATTTCAATTTCAAGGTCAAACACGCTATCAAATTCCTTGAAGAAGGCGCCAAAGTAAAGGCTTATGTTCACTTCAAAGGCAGGACCATCGCCTACAAGGGAAAGGGAGAAATCATTCTGCTTAAGTTCGCTCAGGAACTGGAAGAATACGGCAAAGTTGAAATGTTACCAAAGTTAGAGGGAAACAGGATGTTCTTGCACCTAGCTCCACTGCCTAAAAAGATTAAAAAGTAAACCGTACATACTAAAAACCCCGAGGGTAATTCAATGCCAAAAATGAAATCAAACTCCAGCGCCAAGAAGAGATTCTCTTTCACAGGTTCTGGTAAAATCAAGAGGAAGCACGCTTTCAAAAGCCACATTCTCACCAAAATGAGCACCAAGCGTAAGCGTGCACTTACAAATGCTGGTTTGGTTGACAAATCCGATCAAGCTCGTGTTGAACGCATGCTATCCGCTTAAAAGAAACAAATCACTAATTATTAACCAGGGAAGTAGCTAAAGTATCGGATTGAATCCGGTCGCTATCACCAAAAAACAGAATTAAAATGCC
>JBJTQS010000170.1:0-32590 GCA_046075765.1 Bacteroidota bacterium | reverse complement strand
GAATACATTCTGTTGGAGTGCCTGGAACCATCGATAATGATTTGGCTGGTACTGATTATACTTTGGGTTTTGATACCGCAGTGAACACGGCTGTGGATGCTATTGACAAGATTCGAGATACGGCCAATTCGCACGATCGTTTGTTTTTCGTGGAGGTGATGGGCCGACACTCAGGCCATATTGCCTTATCGGTGGGTTTGGCGTCAGGTGCCGAATCCATTCTGCTTCCAGAAACCGTGACAGATGTTAATGCCTTAGTGGCATCACTTCGTGCCGGTGGCAACAGAAACAAGTCTTCTAATATTGTAGTGGTATCCGAGGGCGATGAAGCAGGCGGTGCTTTCAAAATGGCTGAGGAGGTTAGGAGGCTCGCTCCCGAATATGATACTCGAGTGACGGTTTTAGGCCATATACAACGGGGTGGAGCCCCTTCCGCATTCGATCGCATTTTAGGTACGCGACTCGGTGTTGCTGCTGTGGAAGGTCTCGTGTCAGGAAAATCCGATGCCATGGCCGGCCTCGTCAACAACCAAGTGGTATTCACTCCCTATGCAACCTGTGTTTCAGCCGAACATTCGCCTGATTCCGAATTGATCAGGTTGGCATATTTAACCAGCATTTGAATTATGTCTAACATGTTAATTGCCGACAGCGGCTCAACCAAAACCGATTGGCGACTTCTTTTGAAAGGTGGTGAAACAATTTCCTTTGAGACCAAAGGGTTCAACCCAATGTTTACCGACAGGGAATACATAACCACCGAAATTAAAGCGAATCATAAACTGATTGAACTGAGCAAGGACATTGATTCAATTCGATATTTTGGTGCGGGTTGCTCGAGCGATGATAGACGCTCTATTGTGGTTTCGGCTCTAAAAGATGTCTTCGGTGCTAAAGATATTTTGGTTGACCACGATATGATGGGATGTGCTATTGCCTTATGCCAAGGCCAGCCTGGGATTGCAAACATTATTGGTACCGGATCGAACTCTTGCTACTTCGATGGAGGTTCCTGCTTAGTAAGTCATCATGGGCTTGGACATATTCTAGGTGATGAGGCCAGCGGGAGTTATTTCGGCAAGAAATTGGTCGCGTATTACTTGTATGAATTGATGCCTACAGTTTTGCGCTCTGCCTTTTTTGAAATGTTCGGTACAACCAAGGAAAGTGCATTGCAGCATGTTTATCGCGAAACATTGCCCAATGTTTTTTTGGCGTCTCATGCGAAGTTTTTATCCGTTCACAGAGGGCATCCGTTCATTGAGGATTTGCTACTGAAGGGTTTCCGCGAATTCATCGAGACAAATGTCCAAAGTTATCCCGAGCACAATTCGGTTCCTGTTCACTTCACCGGGTCCATAGCGTATCACTTTCGTGATGTCGTACAGGTGGTTTTGGAAGAGAAAGGTTTAAAAGCAGGAAGCATCATTCAAAAGCCCATAACGGGACTTTGCGAATATTATCTCAAATCCTGACTCCGTTTGGCAGAAATGGATTTGGGTCTCCACCATTACGGATGATGTCTCGAATGATGGTAGAGGAGATGGAAGCATGCTCTGGTTTTGAAAGCAGAAAGACCGTTTCGATACTGGGGTTTATCGAATTGTTGACAATGGAAATCGATTTTTCATACTCGTAATCGGCAGCGTTTCTTATTCCGCGAATGATATAATTTGCCTGGTGCTTTGTGCAGCAGTCTACGGTGAGTCCGCTATATGCAATCACTTCAATGTCATCCAGGCCTTTGAAAGCGTTTTGAACCAAAGACAAACGTTTCTCCTGGTCGAACAAATATTTTTTTTCGGAATTCGTACCTACGCCAACAATCACTCGATCGAAAAGCTTGGAAGCGCGCACAACCAAGTCCACATGACCAATGGTTATTGGATCAAAGCTGCCGGGAAACAATGCAATGCGTTGCATGATTAGTTAAGTTTTTGATGAGGTAACTTGCTCAGTACTTTCAAATTTACGGAAAAAACTAAATCCTACATTTCCATAGGTTCGCGAGAAATCAAAATAGGGAATCGTATCTGTTTTTTCTTTTGAAGGATGCTCTAGAATCAAATATCCTTCAGGTTTTAATATGTTTTTTGAGAAAATCAATTTTACCAAGTCTTCACGATATGTTATGTCGAATGGTGGATCAGCGAATATCAAATCGAATTGCAAATTGCATCCCAACAAGAATTTTGAGGCGTCTGATTTCACAGTTCGTATGTTGGAGCCTTCTAATTTGGTTGCCATGGACGCAATGAAATTCGTGCATCCTGCGTGTCGGTCAACGGCTAAAATGGATGGACAACCTCTGGATGCCAGCTCGAAGGAAATAGCACCTGTTCCTGCAAACAAGTCAAGGCAATTACAATTTTCAAAATCGACCCTTGTTGAAAGCAGATTGAATAATCCCGTCCGTGCAAAATCGGTGGTGGGCCTAACGGGAAGATTAGGAGGTGAGACGATGGTTCTTCCCTTGTATTTGCCGGCTATGATACGCAAACCGGTCCGCAAAAAAGATTGAAAAACCTGTTTGAATCCAGAAAGGAGAACTCTGACTCGTAAGTGTAGATAGTGGGAAGTCCAGCCAATCTACAATGGCTCACATAACGACATGCCATGGCAAAGGCCGGATCCTCTTTTGAAGTTGTTCCAGTGAAAAATACGTCTGCAACTTCGGGATTGAGTTTTAATTGTTCAAACACCAACAGAAGATAGTAAGTCAATTCTTCCGGAGTTTTGAATTCAAAAGTGTTGTGAAACATCAGCGTAGATGATCGAACAGCAGTGATGTGCATACATGCTCCATCAACATCAACCAGCACTAACACATCTTTACCTGGACCGCCAATAGCTGCCAAATAACGCAGCCTGAGGGCGGCTGAGTGGTGGAATTCAACGTGTCGTAATCTCTGTGCAATAGCAGCATGCACTTCGCTGTCGTAGGTGAAGCTGTTACTTATTTGCATCATCGGGATTTCTTCACTTGAAATCTGCTTTTTCAAGACAGCTGATCCGAAACCCAAAGCCATTTGTTCACTGATTGAAGAGGCATCAAAAAGCGATGCAGGAATGAACATGGTTTCCCTGCCGGATAGACTACAAATCGCTTTGCGGTATTGATGTGATGTGCTTAATAGAGTTGACTCATCCAGCAAGGTATTGAATGTGTCCGCGTCAAGCGCATGGTCGAAATCCCAATGTTCAAACCCTAAAAACCTCCGAGAGGCAGGACTTGCCGAGGCACAAGAAAAACTATTGGAACCAACGTGCAAGTAAATGTCACAAACCCCGGAAGCATTCCGCTCAAAGCCTTGACCTGCTATTCGAAGGCTCGGCTTTAATTCCGTGGTTTTGGTGTTCATTATATAGTAACTTGGAGGTGTATTGAAATCGAATTCCCAATCGATAGTCAAATTTAGGCTTTTTTTAGCATCAGCAAGTTTGAGAGGTGGCCAATCGCTAACTTTAGATTTTTCAAATTTCGAATGAACGATTCGCTCAAATCCCATGTAAACGAGGTTCTTTTGGCTAATCTGAGGTTTCAGCCAACCCCGGGGCAAAGTCTTTTGGCTTCACGATTGGCAAATTTCATGGTTAATAGCACCACAGGGGATACCTACATTATCAAAGGGTATGCGGGTACCGGAAAAACCACCATGGTTGGTGCGTTGGTGAAATCATTGTCGTCTATTGGAGCCCGTGCTGTTTTGTTGGCTCCTACCGGTCGCGCAGCCAAGGTGATGTCTGGGTATTCTGGCCGAACGGCTTCAACGATACACCGCCGGATATACCGGATGGATATGGGCGATAGGGGAGGTTTCAGTATGAAGCTGGCGCCTAACAATAGTAAGAATGCTTTTTTCATCGTTGATGAGGCTTCGATGATACCATCGCAATCGGCTGGTGATGGAGCCTATTCAAGAAATTTATTACAAGACTTGGTCAGCTATGTGTCTTCTGGCGAAGGTTGTAGGTTGATTTTGGTTGGTGATTCGGCACAGCTTCCACCCGTTGGCGAGGAAAACAGTGCGGCCTTGGATGTTCGCTATATGATGGCTCGATTTGCATTGCGCGCAGGTCATTTTGAACTCACGGAAGTTGTGAGGCAAGAACATGAGAGTGGAATTTTATTCAACGCTACCGCCCTTCGCAACCAAATCATGGGCGTAGATGGTTTTCGTTTCAATGTTAAATACAAAGATGTTTGCAGATTAACTTCATCTGATGTGGGAGAGCAGTTGGCAAGCGATCACGGATCATATGGCGCCGACCAAGTGATTGTGGTATGCAGGTCGAATAAGTCTGCGAACAATTATAACCGACAGATTAGGTTTGGATCAATGTGGTTTACCGAAGAGATCAATGCAGGCGATCATTTGATGTGTACCAAGAACAATTATTTTTGGTTGGATGGCGAATCAGGTCCTTCCTTTATAGCCAATGGTGATATGCTCAGAGTAGCACGCGTGAATGGCTTCAGTGAAATGTATGGTTTCCGATTCGCAAACTTGAGTTTGGATTTTATTGATTATCCAGACTTGCCTTCTTTCGATGCCATCATCAATCTCGACAGTTTGCATACCGAAGCACCTTCGCTCACCAATGAACAGTCGAACCGATTATTCCAGTCTGTGATTGCCAGTGGTTCCCCAGATCTTTCAAAAACAGCAAGAGCGGCATTGTTGGCATCGGATCCCTATTACCAAGCTTTGCAAGTTAAATTCGGCTATGCCGTAACTTGTCACAAGGCCCAAGGTGGTCAATGGAAAGCAGTATATGTAGATCAGGGATATCTTACAGAAGAGATGGTCGACCGAAATTACTGGCGATGGTTATACACGGCAGTCACAAGGGCTACCGAAAAACTATATCTCGTGAACTTCTCAGATCGTTTCTTCGATTAATGAACGCCTTTTTCGGGATGATAGCCAGGCACCTTTTTGAAGTGTTCTTTCATGAATGCAACATCGTTATCGATATTTCCCGAGGTGAAAAACGGTTTTTCAATCACGATTTCTTTGGTTTCGTAATTCATGGCCACCATCACGATAGGTATTTGCAGTTTGTTTGCGATGTGCCAGAAACCTGTCTTCCAAACGGGGGCATAGCTTCGTGTTCCTTCGGGTGTTAGACAGATGGAGAAACGGTCTTTTGATTCAAAAATTTCACAGACAGCATCTACCATGTTGGTGTTTTTAGAACGATCGACTGGATATCCACCCAGCTTCCTGAAAATCCATCCGTAAGGGAATTTAAAGAGCTCTTTCTTACCCACAAACCTTGTGTCAACGCCCATCATACTGCGCGCGCCCAGTCCAACGAAAAAATCCCAGTTGCTTGTATGAGGGGCAACCACCATCACAAACTTCGGTAAATCGGGAGGGATCTGGCCAATCAGTTTCCAACCCCTAATTTTGAAGAAAAACCTATAGATCGGACCTAGCATGTTTTATCAGTTAAGGCAAAGTAAACACTTTCATTTGGCCTTTTGGAACGATTATTGCAAAACTTCATTTAATCAACCTATCGACTATGCAAAAAGCAATTAAAATCCTGATGGCCAGTACAATTGCGGTCATCTTCGCTTCCTGTGGGACACCAACGCGCATTTTTACTCAAGAGCTCCGAGAGCAATATAAACTAAGTGAAGAGGATCTGAAATCCATCCAGTTTTATGTGAGTGGACCTATTATTCTTACCAGATACTCGCAAGGCGCAAAAAAGACCACGGAGGGCGGTGAATTGACATTGATGAAGGATGAGGTGTTGGAACGAGTGGTTATTAAGTCAGGCACTCCTTGTTTGATTAAGGATGTAGTGGATGGCAACCGCGTAACAGTTTCTTTTGAGGATGGCAATAACCGATATCTGGTTTTTGGCAGTATCAAAAGACAAGGTGGCAATTATTGTTTACAAGCATTGGATTGGAATGGGGACCGCGGTGGGCGTTTGAATTATGGCGAACGCGAATACAATGTGAACTCAAGTAGTCAAGGTGCGTTTTTGTATCTGCGTGTGAAAAGCTTGAACCGATTCAAATTGGATGAAAAGGTCGTAAAAGGAAAAACCCTGAATTAATCAGGGTTTTTGTGGGACGTACTGGGCTCGAACCAGTGACCCCTGCCTTGTCGAGGCAGTGCTCTGAACCAACTGAGCTAACATCCCTGCCTTGGAACAAAGGTAAGCAGATTTGACTAGGAGATGTACATGAACTTAATGATCATTGCAAGTCCAAAGCCGATCAAGATAACGCCTGATATTCGGTTCATCCAAATCAAAAAATTTGAAGAAACGGCTTTTTTGATGCTGCACGCACCCCATGCCTTTAGCAAGTCTGTGCAAAACACGGTTGCAAGCGCACTTGAATAAAACAGGGCTGTATGTTTACCTTCTACATCCTGAATCGACCAAGTTCCAGCTACTCCAATCCAAAAGAAAAGCACGGATGGATTGAGGGAGTTCATTGAAAATCCTTTTGCCAATTCCAGCATGGTGCCTCTTGCGGTGCTTCTGTAATCCAACTGTTCTGCATTTACAACCGGTTTCTTAAAAAGGTTGGCTATACCGAAACCGATAACAAGCAAACCGCCTGTGATTCCAATCATGGAATTCATCTCCTTCAAGTTGGCAATTGTTGAACTCCCCAGATAAGTGATCGAAGCAAAAAGGGCGTCACTGGCAATCACACCCAAGGAAAGCATCATTGCAGGGAAGAATCCTTTCTTCACACTGGTATGAATCAGCATGAAAAAGACGGGTCCTACCAACAGGGCTAAAACGCCTCCTAATAGAACTCCGCTGACGATTGCTTCAATCATAATGTTTCGTCAATCGGAGGCTTAACGAGTCGTTTGAGTTTTCTTTACAAACTGTTCCCATTCTGAGAACTGATGGTTCTTCATCACTCTGGGGAATTTGTTTTGAGCACCTACTTTGTTGTTGGCCTCCATCCATTGTAAAAAAACCTGTGGAGAAACAATTTCAACAAATATTTCCTGAAGCGCAGAGCCTCGTTCTACACGATAGTCATCGTTCAGGATCTTCAATTTGTCGTCAATTAATTGCCGAACATGTGATGGGTCACAGTTGTCATCTGTGCCAACATACCATTTATGAGCGAACATGGTTCCGTAAGGAATTCCAGAGACGGTGAATTCGTTGATTCGTATGTTCAGTTCATTAGCCACCATCTCAATGGCTTTGTTCATGTTATCAACTGAAAGATGTTCGCCGCATAAACTCAAGAAGTGTTTGGTTCTCCCTACAATCACAATGTCGCATTTGGATTTGTTGGTGAAGCGGACCACATCACCAATCAGATATCGCCAAGCACCAGCGCATGTAGAAAGCAATATAGCGTAATCCTGCCCCTCTTCAATTTCGTGCACTAAAAGCGTTTTTGGATTTCCGATGACTTCACCATCGGAATTGAAATTCTGCGGATTGAACGGGATGAACTCGAAAAATATCCCGTTGTTCAAATTCAATCGCATACTCCTTTCTCCCGGTTCATCTTGAAACGCAATAAAGCCTTCTGATGCCAAATAGGTTTCTATATAGTTCAACGGCTTGCCCAGTAGTTGTTCAAAACCTTTACGATAAGGTTCGAAGGAGACACCGCCATGCACATAGATAGACAAGTTAGGCCATATCTCATGGATGTTCTTCAAATTGTAGCGAGTTATTACTTTTTCAATCAGTAATTGAACCCATGCGGGAACTCCTACTACGATTCCGATATCCCACTCCGGTGCTTTCTCGGTAATCTCCTCCAATTTCGCGTTCCAATCCATTTCCTTGGAGATCTTGCGGCCGGGTTTGTAAAAGTGTTGGAACCAAAATGGAATATTACTGACAGTTATTCCACTGAGGTCGCCTTCAAAATAACTTCCTCTTTGATGTAAGTGTGTGCTTCCACCAAGCATCAAAATCCCCTTTTCGAAAAGGGATTCTGGTAGATCGTATTTGGCCAAGGAGAGGATCTGTTTCATAGAGACCTTCTGAATGGACTTGATCATATCCTTGGTTACCGGAATATGTTTGCTTGACGATTCCGATGTTCCTGAACTCAATGCGAAATACTTCACTACACCGGGCCAACAAACATCTTCGGCGTTGTGAAGTGTCTTGTTCCACCATTTAGAAAAAATACTATTGTAGTCGTGGATGGGTACAGATCCTCTGAAATTATCGATAAAGTTATCGGATTCCAGCAAGTCAGAAAACCTGTAAGCGTTACCGAACATGGTGTCTTTCGCTTTTGATAATAGTTTCCTGAGCACCTTTTTCTGGTGCTGTTCCGGATTAGATCGTTCAATTGCGATTTTCGATCGAAGCGCTATTCCGCTTTTAATAATACTTCCCAGCAATGGCATGCGGTAGTGATTTTATTCGTTTGCGGATTTTGAAGGGACTTGATGTATGCCTTCAAATCAAGTTTGAAATCAATTCATGCAATGGATGATCTCGTCTCCGAATTCACTGCATTTGAGTAGTGTTGCGTGATCCATCAACCTGTGAAAATCGTAGGTTACTTTCTTGGATGCAATGGCTTTCTCCATTCCAGCGTAAATCAAATTCGCTGCTTCCAACCAGCCTAAGTGTTCCAACATCATAGCTCCCGAAAGAATTACTGAACCAGGATTCACCTTGTCTTGTCCGGCATATTTTGGTGCGGTACCGTGAGTGGCTTCGAAAATGGCGTGGCCGGTAACATAATTGATATTAGCGCCGGGTGCAATTCCAATTCCGCCAACACAAGCAGCCAATGCATCGGAAACATAATCGCCATTCAGATTCAAGGTTGCAATCACAGAATATTCATCTGGACGCAACAGGATCTGTTGCAAGAAGGCATCGGCAATAGAATCTTTAATAATGATTTTTCCAGCAGTAACGGCATCTTTCATGGCAGCTTCGGCCTTGTCTTTGCCCTCGTGCTCCACCATTCGATCATATTGATTCCAAGTGAAAACCTTGTCGCCAAACTCTCGTTCTGCCAACTCGTACCCCCATTTTTTAAATCCACCTTCGGTGAACTTCATGATGTTGCCTTTGTGTACCAAAGTAACTGAGGGTTTCTTGTGGTCAACCGCGTATTGGATGGCGGCTCGAATCAATCGCTCAGATCCCTCTTGTGACACTGGCTTGATGCCGATGGAAGATGATTCTGGGAATCGAATTTTGTTCACCTTCATCTCAGTCTTCAAGAACTCGATCACTTTATTCACCTCAGGGGTGCCAGCCATGTATTCGATGCCAGCATAGATATCCTCTGTGTTTTCACGGAAAATTACCATGTTGGTTTTCTCGGGGTGTTTTACAGGAGAAGGAACACCTTCGAACCAACGTACAGGTCTGAGGCAAACATAAAGATCCAGAATTTGTCTCAAGGCCACGTTCAGCGATCTGATACCTCCGCCAACGGGAGTGGTCAGCGGTCCTTTGATGGCAATCAAATGGTCGCGGATGATATCAAGAGTTTCATCAGGAAGCCAATTCCCAGTTTGATTGAATGCCTTTTCACCTGCAAGAACTTCTTTCCAAACAATCTTTTTCTTTCCATGATAAGCCTTTTCAACAGCTGCATCGATCACACGCACCGATGAGGCCCAAATATCTGGACCGGTACCATCGCCTTCGATGAAGGGTATGATTGGTTGATCTGGCACATTCAATTTGCCGCCTTGATTGGTTATTTTCTGTCCTTGCATAAGGATTGTTTTTACTATTTTTTATTTATTTGATTTGATTGTTTTCGTTATTAAAAATCCACATTCAAGTCGAGTCTTTGTTTTAATTCGGCAATAAGCGGATTTATCTCTTTCATGCGTTCGTATTTCTCGGCTGGTGTGAAGGCTGCCTTGCGCATGGATTCAACCGGTATTGTGTTGCAACGAATGTCTCCACACTTAAGCCCCTCCTTTTCACGCAGACGGGTTAGCAATTCCGATCTCGATGATTTGATTTCATCTTGCTGTATGGCGTTATCAACGGAAATCTCAATCACATTGTCATCAATAATTTTGATAGGATAAGCCAATAAAGAGTGCGCGATTTGCTTGCGACCGGCATTATTGTAATCAGCACTGATCTTTTTGAGAACGGCAGTTACTTGATCTATGTCCAACTGTACACCTATGAAAGCCATGGCCGGGTCTTTCTCCTTTTCAGCGTCTTGATCAGCATTGGCTTTTGCGGCCAATGTCTGTGATATTGAAATGGTGGAAGGTCTGATAGTTTTGGTCGCAGTTGGTAATGGAATCTGTTTTGAAACAGGAACTTCTTGTGTTTTTGATATTGGCGTAACGATATTCTGTAACGAAGGTGATGGTATGGACTGAATCGGAATGGTGCCGGGATTCTGAACGGATGGCGCTGCTGCCGGGGCCATGGTTACGCTTGGACTTGGTGCAGCTTGTTCTTTCTTGGCGATTGGTGCCAAATCAGGTGTTCCTGCCATGGAGCACAATTTCATGAGGGTTACCTCAACTAGCAGCCGTTGGTTGTGTGCGGATTGGAATTGATTGTCGCAACGCGTAAGAGCATCCAGAAAGCCGAATAACATGGCAGGGCTTATCCGCGCAGATTGGTTCGAGTATTTCTCACGGATAGCAGGAGTGGTTTCCAGAAGCATGGTAGTCTGGGGGTCCTTGCTTACCATTAAGTCGCGAATATGGGATGAAAACCCGCCCACAAAATGCTGTAGGTTGAAACCATCTTTTAGTACCTCGTCGAGTAGTAGCATACAAGCAGCTAGCTCCCCCTTCAGCACATGGTCGGTGAAGGAAAAATAATATTCATGGTCGAGCACATTCAAGTTCTCCGACACATGCTTGTAGGTGATATGGTTTCCTGCGAAACTTACGATTTGATCGAATATGGATAATGCATCTCGTAACGCTCCATCCGCCTTCTGGGCAATCAAATGCAAAGCTTCATCCTCGGCGGTCACATTTTCGCTTTTAGCCACATATTGTAGGTGGTGCGCGATATCGGTTACGGTGATTCGATTGAAGTCGAAAATTTGGCAACGGGAAAGAATCGTGGGTATGATTTTGTGCTTTTCCGTAGTAGCCAAGATGAATTTGGCATAGGCGGGGGGCTCCTCCAATGTTTTCAGAAATGCATTGAAAGCCGAAGGGCTCAGCATGTGCACCTCGTCAATGATATACGTTCTGTATTTTCCTCCTTGCGGATGGTAACGAACTTGCTCAACAAGGGCTCGCATATCGTCGACCGTACTGTTAGAGGCCGCATCCAACTCGAATATATTCAGGCTTTGGCCGTTGTTGAAGGCAACGCACGACTCGCATGTGTTGCAGCATTCAAAATCCGAGGTAAGGTTTGTGCAGTTGATGGTTTTCGCCAAAATCCTGGCACAGGTGGTTTTGCCAACGCCACGAGGACCGGTAAACAGAAAGGCTTGAGCGAGCTGATTGGTTCGGATGGCGTTTTTCAGCGTGGAGGTTATGGAGGCTTGTCCAACCACCGTGTTGAAGGTGGAAGGCCTGTATTTCCGAGCTGATACTATGAATGAATCCATTTGAAATTAAGGGTGTGACAAAGGCATGGGCCTCATCACAAAATTAGGACTTTGACATCGCTTTTGGCATAACTTTGTGGCCAAATTGTTGATTGGAATAATTTGATTATCACTATCCATGGCCATTTCACCCGATGAATTGAACCGGAACGCATCCAAAATTGAGCGCGAGAACAGCAAGTTCTATGACCGTTTGTTGAAACACAAGCGGCCTGGATTGGAGGAGGATGTGGTGGATTTGCATCATCAGGTTTTTGATAAAATCGATTGCCTTGCTTGTGCAAATTGTTGCAAAACCATTAGCCCTGTTTTCAAAGAGCGTGATATTGCCCGTTTGGCTTCTCATTTGGGCCTAAAGCCAGCACAAGTGGTTGTTCAATATTTGAGGACGGATGAGGATGGTGACTACGTCCCAAATAGCATACCATGCCCTTTCTTGCTAAGCGATAACCGCTGTAAAGTGTATGATGCACGACCGTTTGCATGCAGCAGCTATCCCCATACAGACTCGCTTCCATTACGGAAATCCGTAAATCTGGTCGTGAAAAACAGTGCTGTTTGTCCTGGTGTACATGAAATAACCAGGCTGTTAGCCGAAAAGTATTCCACCGTCTGAACATGGCTAAACTAATTTGCTTTTCGGGTGTTAACGCAACTCAGCTTTAAATTATTAGCGTGGACGCCTTAGCCAACCAAGACATCAAGTTCATAGTTCATCCATCCATATCTGGGTTTGATGAGGCTTCATGGAACAAGGTCGTTCATGGCAAAGGTGTATTCTTATCCATGCCATATCTCAAGGCTTTGGAGCAATCTGGAATACCGGGATTGTCTTTTCGCTTTGCATTACTTAAAGTCGATGGCGAACCTGTCGCTGCATACTGTTTTCAATTAGTTGATTTATCGTTCGATGGTATTGGCGGTATTTTGAATCTGGAAAATTATGGAGGCTTGTCCTCATCCATTGCAGGAACCGTCAACAACCTATTGTTTAAGAATTCAGACGACTTAAAACCCTTATTATTGGTTTGCGGAAGTCTTTTATCAAGCGGTGAATACGGCATTGTGGCTAAAGATGATGAATCAACCTTGAAGGCCTTCAACCACTATCTGCAAATTCGCGATCGAATTGTTTCTGAACTGCAAGGTTGTAGGATCATTGCCGAAATGGTTAAGGATTTTTACGAGCACAACAATGCATTGTTTTTTTGGAACGCATCGAAAATCGGATTCCCATTACGTACTGATCCGGAAATGATTTTGGAGCTGAATCCTGATTGGAGGGACTTTGATGATTACCTGGCTTCGTTGTCTTCCAAGTATAGGGTAAAGGCCAACTCTGTAAGGAGATCTGTTGCAAAACTTACCGAAAGGCAGCTTTCCTTGCAGGAGATGGAAATGGCTAAATCTGAAATAGAGCATTTGTTCGCAGCGGTACGCGATAAGGCCCCTGTTCAATTGGTAAAACCCGATATAGATTACTTGATTTCATTAAAGAAATACCTGGATGGTAATTTTATCGTGACGGGATTCTTCAAGAAAGAGAAAATGGTTGCATTCCGAACGGCTATCATTACCGATCATCAATTAGAGGCCCATTACATAGGTATTGATTATGAGTTCAACCGGGAGCACGACTTGTATCAGAACATATTGTACGGACTGATTTCCGACGCTATTTCTGCCAAGGCAATAAGAGTGATGTACGGAAGAACGGCTTTGGAAATCAAAAGCACCGTGGGTGCAGCACCATACAAATTGGCTTGCTACATTCGCTTCCACAACAAGCTGTTGAATACGGTTGTTAAAACCGTGGTATCCGGTTTGGGTCCCAAAGATTGGACCCCAAGAAGCCCATTTAAGTGACTCGGTTTTTTTCAGGATAAGCTATATTTACATCATGATTAGGTTCCTAATTGCTATTTCGTTCCTCTGGGTATGTTGTGGCAAACCTTCTAATATCCGTCAAGTGGATTTGCCATCCGCGGATGGTAGAAAAGTTTGCGTAGACTCTGTGTTGGATGCCAATCCATATACGGCCTTTCTGTTTTTTTCGCCTGAATGCCCTGTGTGCATTCATTCAGTCCCAGAGCTTTTGTCGATCGACAGTGTTTTTAAATCGATTGTTTTCGTTTACCCGGGAACCTATTACAATAACGAGCGCATTCTTAAGTTCCATCAAGAATATGGAATCGGCTCCATAGCTTTATTGGATACTGCAAACCTTATGGTTGAATTACTGAATGCAGAGGTGATGCCGCAGTCGATAGTAGTTGATCAGGATGGCAAAGTAATCTATAGCGGAGCAATAGACAATCGAACACAAGAATTCGGCGAGACTAGGCAAGTGGTCACTCAACGATACCTCGGAGCCGTACTCGATAGTTTGGCAGCAGGATCATTTATTCCTTTCGCCACGACCACCGCCCATGGCTGTTACATTGAACGTTAAATAAGTTGAGGCAATTAATTAATATATCTTTTTTAGCAATCATTTTCGCAGTTTTGTATTCATTTGGTTGTGGATCCGGTGGCTACGAGAATACAACCATCACCTTCAACAAGGACATAGCACCCATCATCCACAAAAACTGTTCATCCTGTCATCGTCAAGGCGAGGCTGGGCCTTTTGCTTTGATTACCTATGAGGATGTGCGATCCAAAGCCAAGACTATTGCCAAGGTTGTTTCTAAAGGTTTGATGCCTCCTTGGCCTGCTGATACCACCTATAGTCGATTTTTAGGCGAAAAGGTTTTGCCGGTTCATCAAAAGCAAGTGCTTTTAGATTGGATTGCTCAGGGTTGTCAAGAGGGCGACCCGAAATTCAAACCAGAGGCTCCGGTATTTCCTTCCTTCTCGAAGTTCGGAGTGCCTGATGCTGTGATAAAGATTTCTCAGCCTATCGAAATACCAGGAGATAACCGCGACCGTTTCCTGGTTGTCAAAATGCCTTATGAATTAGAGCGAGACACATTCGTTAGCATCATTGAATATGTGCCGGGAAATAGGAGGTTGTCGCATCACGTTAACGGGCATATGGTTCATT
This sequence comes from Bacteroidota bacterium, assembly GCA_046075765.1. GTDB lineage: Bacteria > Bacteroidota > Bacteroidia > AKYH767-A > OLB10 > JALRAP01. The sequence goes on along the minus strand of JBJTQS010000170.1, from coordinate 17,999 downwards.
ATGCTGAATCAGGAAAGCGAAATGTGTTTGAAGGTCCATTTGCGGTCGACCGCGATGAGGCTGGTACTTTGGATTCCAGCTATCGGGCTATAAAACTCTTAAACGATGATGGCACTTACCCGCTCCTGGTGCCTTCCGCATTCAACTACCTCCCTGGAGTGGAGGTACAGCAATATCCCGAAGGGATTGGAGGTTACCGCATCAGTAGGAAGGGCGTGATGCTATTGCGGGATGTGCATTACGGGCCATCATCCAAAAATGATGTTGATACACCTCGTATTAATCTCTTCTTTGCACCTAAACCGCCCGAACGCCCATTGCTTGAAACACAATTGGGGTCACTGGGCATTTCTGATATTGTCCCGGCTTTGGTAATTCCGCCTGACACGGTAATGCGTTTTACCACTCGGGCCACGATTCGTCAAGACATTTCGCTTGTCACCATCAATCCGCACATGCATTTGCTGGGTAAGTCTTTTTGGGCGTATGCCATCAACCCAGATGGTGATACGATCCCTTTGATACGAATACCTCGCTGGGATTTCCGTTGGCAATATTTTTATACTTTTCCTAAAATGCTGCGAATACCGTCTGGCAGCGTAGTTGTGGCAGAGGGAGTTTTTGATAACACAACATCCAACCCCAATAATCCGTTCAATCCTCCAAAGGAGATCTCTGGAACCAATGGTAGTATGCGAACAACCGATGAAATGTTCCAGCTCATTATGAACTTTCTTCCATATGAACCTGGTGATGAACAGATAAATCTTGATCCCACTGTGATTAAAAACAAAGGGCTTTAAATAACTTAACAATGAAATTCAATCTGTCATTCATAAAGAAAACCTTGCTGCTGGCTGTCTCGCTTTTGCTGTTATCAGCCTCGTTTTCCATGGCACAGGATGACCAGAAAATGACCAAGAAGCAAAAGAAGGCCCACGAAAAAAAAGAACAGCAGAAACAGGATGCCCGCAAAGCGGAAATAGAAGGCCGAAAGCGTCACATGAAACTACAGGACAAGGAGACTCGAAAGCGCATGAAGAAAAACAGGAAAAAGGGTTCCAAGTATGTTTCAAGCAAGCCCCGTTTCATCGACAAGCTTTTGGCACCATTCAAATAATCTAATCACGCGTACTCTCTCAAGTCGACTGGCACCAACTGTGTTACCCCTTGCTCAACCATGGTAACACCGTACATCACATCGGTCTCAGCCATCGTTGATTTGTTGTGGGTGATGATGATGAACTGCGACTCTTTAGAGAAAGTGCGGATGATCTTGCTGAACTTTCCAATGTTCGCGTCATCCAAAGGCGCATCAACCTCATCCAAAATACAGAATGGGGAAGGCTTCAACAAGTAAACGCCAAACAGCAGGGATGTTGCAGTTAGGGTTTTCTCTCCTCCTGAAAGCTGGTCAATCGACATAGGCTTTTTGCCCTTTGGTTGCGCAATGATTTGAACATCCGATTCCAATGGGTTGGCTAGATCAGTAAGTATCAAGTCACAATTATCCTCTTCTGAAAATAGCGTACGGAAAACGTGAATGAAGTTTGCGCGAACTGCATTGTAGGCCTCCATGAATTTTTCCTTGGCTGTGCCGTCGATTTCAGCAATCGTCTTGAGCAGCGACTCTTTAGCTTTATTCAAGTCATCTTGTTCTTTCAGAATGAAATCATGTCGTTCTTTGATTTCCTTGAAGGATTCAAGCGCCATTGGGTTTATCGCTCCGAATTCGCTCAACTGCGTTTTTAGCTTATCGACTCTTGCGCGAAGTTCGTCAGGATTTTGCTCGGGGTCAGGTTCGCGGTCCTTCAAGTCATCCAGCGAAATTTCAAATTCGATGTTCAAGCGCTCGCGTAGCGAGGTCATCTGCAACATCAAGGTGTTTTTCTCGTTCTGAATCTCCCGTATTATTGCTTCGGAATGTTCTTTCTGCTTGCGTTTTTCGCCAATTGATTTTTCTTCAGCCTCGATTTCGCCTTTGGATTTGTAGTAGTCGTCTTCGTGCGTTTTGAGGTTTGTCTCCTGTTCAGTGCGTTTGGCAACCAATTCAGCTAGTTGTCTATCGGCTTCCGTGATGGAAGATTCCAATGTGTTCAACTGATTGCTGATGCCTTCCAGTTCACCTGTTTGAACCACGCGATTATTGTTCAGGTTGGCCACCTGATTGGATTTGAAACTGATGTCGCGTGTAATGTTCTGCAGCTTGTTTTGCTGTTGGTAGAACTGTATGTTCTTGGTGTTGTATGCGCCCGACATTTCCCCAACGTGACGCTGCAAATCGGAAGAGCGCTGTTGTTGCGATGCTTGTTGGTTGATGAGATTGGTGAGCTCCTCCTTGCGGGATTCGATGGAATAAGGAGCTGCTCCATCCGGACTGGAAGGCGTTGAGTTTAATCTATTCAACTCATCATTCAATCTGTCGATAGTTGATTTGGTATAGTTGAAAGCCGATAGTAAAAAATCCTTGTTGTTATTCAGTGTTGAAACGCGTCCTATAGCTTTTGCGAACTCGTTGTCGAGTAGTGAAACATCCGCATTGCCTGTTGAGCCTGCTAAACGCAAGCTGCCGATTGATTCTTCAGTTTCGCCGATTTCGATCTGGATTTTATCTATGGCAACTTTGTGCGCTTCTATTTTCTCTGCAAGTTGCTGCAAATTCTTCTGTCGCCCTGTGCGTTTGCCATCACCATGACCAACAGATCCACCACCTATGGTATAACGTTGGCGCAGGAATCTTCCGTTGGAAGAAAGGATTACAAATCCTTTTTCAAGATCGGAAGTATCTACCTTGGAGATGTCCTCTGTGTTTCTAAGTACATGTACATGTCCAAGCAGATACTCAAATAATTTACGGTATTTGCCATCGAACTCTGAAGCTGCTAATGCGCTTTCGCATCCACTGATTGAACCTGATGCGTTAGCTGGCAAACGCTCTAGGTTTTCAAGAATAAAGAAGTTTGCGCGGCCCTTGGATGACTTATCGAGGGTTTGTATTGCTTCCCACGCTTCCTGTGCGTTTTCGGCAACAAAATGATTCAGGAATGGCTCCAGGTAATTTTCAATAGCACTCTTGAATTCATCCTTGAAGCTTACCACGTCGGATAGAAGAGGCAGGTTTTTGAAAGATGACTCATTCGATTTCAGGAAGCGGATGGAATCGGGGAAGCCCTCCATTTTTTCCATCAGGCTTCGGGTCAATTCATATTCGTTGGACTTAACATCACAAGCGCGTTTTTCTTCTGAAAGCCTCACGTTAAGCTCGCGCAATTTGGTTTCTGCGTTAGCGAGTTGCGAAGCTATTTTTGCTGCATTTTCACGAGCTGATTTTGCTTCGGCTTCAAAACGTGAAACCTCTGGAGTCACTTGTGAAATTTCGACTTCAACGGCTTGCAATTTTTCGTTGTTCCCATCATTTTGCTCCTGAAGACGCTTTAGTTCTTCACGTATTGAATTGGCACGCGCTTCCTTTACGGCTACTTCAGTTTCGTGTTTGTTGATTTCCTGGCGGGTTTCGAAGATGAGCTTGTTGAGTCTGTTCAATTCTTCAACGGATTGGTCGTACAGCTCCTTGTTCTCATCCACATTGCGCTTCATTTCTTGGAGTTGTTGCTCCATGTTCTTCAAGGTTTCTTCCTCGGTGGATTTTTCACTTTGCAGTTGGGTGATGCTCTCCTGCAATTCTAAAATGGTGATTTCGTCGGCTTCGTTTTGACGGGTAAGTTGTTTCTGTTTATCATGCAGGAATGTAATGCGGTCGCGCATGTTTTTCACTTCGTTTTCACAACGAGTGATTTGGATTACCGCTTCGTTTAATTCCTTTTGTGCTATAGAAAGAGCTTTCTCTTTCTCTAAGCTGTCGGTTTTTAGGTGCTGCAATCGGGCCTCAATCACATCGAGGTCCACATGTTGGCGCAGTTTGTCATCCGACAACGACTCTTCCTTGCGCTGCATTTCACCCATCTTCTCGTGGTAATCCTTTACGGCATGCAATGAGTAGGAAACGCTGAGCTCACGGTATTCATCTTTCAGCTTGTAAAATCGTTGTGTTTTCTTGGCTTGGTTTTCGAGCTGCTTCAGGCTTTTTTCGATTTCAAAAAGCAAATCGTTCACACGATTCAAGTCGGCATCCGTTTCCTCGAGTTTGTTGAAGGTTTGCTTCTTGCGGATCTTGTACTTGGAGATCCCTGCAGCTTCTTCAAGAAGGTTGTTGATGGTGCTATGGCGGTCTTTAATGATATCATCCACCATTTTCAATTCGATGATGGAATAGCTATCGGGACCAATTCCTGTATCAAGGAAAAGATCTGTGATATCCTTGAGTCGGCAGGTGACGTTATTTAGCAGGTATTCGCTCTCGCCGGTACGGTATAAGCGGCGACCAATACAAACGGTTGAATATTCAAGGGGCAGGATTCCTTTATTATTTTCAAAAGTCAGGAATACTTCGGCCAGGTTGGCAGGCTTCCGGTTTTTGGTTCCGTTGAAGATCACGTTCTCCATTTTGTCGGATCGTAGCAAGCGGGTTTTCTGCTCACCCAAAACCCAGCGGATGGCATCCACTACGTTGGATTTTCCTGAACCGTTTGGTCCAACGATGGCGGTTATGCCTTTATCGAAATGTATGGTGACCTTGTCTCCGAAACTCTTGAAGCCTTTGGTTTCAAGCTTGGTTAAGCGCATGATGGGTAACTGTTACTGGTTTAATAAATGATAGGGTAGGGAAAAAGGATGGCAAAAATAGCTTTTCCAATCCTCATGCCGTATTCAAATATACCATTTAAACCGACTTGAATTTCGATCCGTTGCGGGTTGGCTGAAAACCAAAATATTGAGATTTCCACAATCCTAATTTTTGATCGATTTGGTGTCTAATCGAAAAAATCAAATGAAAATCCGATATTTGAATTTCATGGTTTTCAGAAAGGCGCAATAAATGGAAGATTTTAAAATCGTTTTATATGTTTTGGCAGCCTTCGCGTGGATGATTTATAAAAATTACGAGAAGATAAAAAAAGACACAGCCTCCCGTGATTTGTCGAAACCTGTTGATTCACAAAAGACTGAGACTCCATATGTGCCGCCCGTTTTACCCAAGCCATCTCCATTAAAAAGGCCAATAGCCTCGCCAAGTCCTAGTCGCAAGCCTCCCATTTCGGCAACTGAAAAACGTAAAACACTGGTTAGGCCAGCATTAACCTCCAGATCAAGAGGATATGTAGAGTCTTCGCCTTCATTAGAGGGTGGTTTGATTAAGCCATCTGCTTCAGTTCAGTTTGAAGAAATCGAGCTTGAACCTCAATCTTTGCATAATCCAATAGCCGAACAGATTAGAAATGCAGATTTTAGGCAAGCCATAGTGCTTTCCGAGATACTTCAAAGGCCTTATTCTTAATGGTTTCAATAAAGTTTTTAAACCTATGTTAAATTTTCGTTTCAATAATTTTTGGTTATTGATTTCAATTATTTCTACTTTTACCCACTTCGAATGAAAAACCCATTAAACCTAACAATAATTGTAACCCTATGCTGAGAAGAATTTACCTGTTAACAGCTGCTTTTATTGTCGCTTCGGGAATTGCCGCATTCGCGCAAACCGGTGCCATTAAAGGTAAGGTTCTGGACAAGAACACCAAGGAGCCTCTTCCATTTGCCAACGTGATTGTAGAAATCAATGGCAGCCAAGCCGGTGGAGCCCAAACCGATTTCGATGGAAACTTCACCATCAAACCACTTCAACCAGGGCGATATAATATTAAGGCGTCCTTTGTAGGGTACACCGCCGCCGAGATCACTGGCGTCTTGGTCTCCACCGACAAGATCACTTTCCAAGATCTTTTGATGGGCAAAGGCGCGGTTGATATTACCGCAATCGATGTAACGGCTTACAAAAATCCGATCATCGACAAGGGTAACCCATCAACCCAAACAACCATAACCCAAGAAGAAATCAAGGTTGCTCCAACCCGTGACGTTAAGTCGGTAGCCGCTACCACAGCTGGTGTATACCAGAAAGATGAGGGTGATGATGTAAACGTGCGCGGATCCCGTACAGATGCAACCGATTACTATATCGATGGTATCAAGGTGCGCGGTTCTACCAACGTACCTCAATCTGGTATCGAGCAGATCACGGTTGTAACAGGTGGTGTTCCCGCACAGTATGGCGATGCAACCGGTGGTATCATCAACATTACAACTCGTGGTCCATCTAAAGAATTTTTCGGAGGTATCGAATTCGTGACTTCTGAATTGTTCGATAAATATGGTTACAACCTGGTGGGTGGTAACCTATCCGGGCCAGTTCTTTCCAAGCGTAACGCTGAAGGGAAAATCGACCGCACCTTGATCGGTTTCTTTGTGTCAGGGGAATACCAAATGGAAAAAGATCCAGATCCTTCTGCTATTGGATTCTACAAGGTAAAGCAAGAGGTTTGGGACGAAATCGTATCCGCTCCGTTGGCATCTGCAAATCCTGGCAGCACCGTTTTCCGCAATAAGGCTGATACCTTGAAAGCATGGAGCTTTGAGAAAATCGATGCCAAACAGAACGTTAAGGCAACCAGCTACCGTTTCTCTGGAAAACTTGACTTCTCTCCAGCTGAAAACCTCAACATCACCCTGGGTGGTACAGTTGACCACCGTGGTAGCCGTGATTGGAACTATTCCTATTCACTCTACAACTATGACAATAACGCGCAGCGTATCGATGACACTTGGAGGGTATTCGGACGTCTGACTCAAAAATTGGGAGGCAAGAAAGGTGCCGATGGCGAAGCTTCCAAATCCTTGATCAAGAATGCATACTACTCTTTGCAAGTTGATTACAGTAAAACCAAAACCATCCTACAGGATGAGACAAATGAGGATCGCTACTTCGACTACGGCTACATTGGAAACTTCAACATCTTGAAGAACCAGGGATTGGTTTACCGTACGCCATCCATCATCCAAGATCCAAACACGGGAATCATTGACACCCTGTTCTCTGAAATCGGACTGGTTGACCCAACTACTGGCGATAGCATATTTTATCAGCAAATCGCACTGCCTGGTGACTCCCTTGTTCAGTTTACTCCAGGGGGTATCAACACCCTGACTGAAACCTACACTTCACAATATTTCAACATCACATCTGCATTGGGTGCTCCTGGTTACTTCCAGAACCTGACTCAGATTCGTACAAACGGTGGTCTTCGCAATGGTGACCGTCCGTTGTCTACGTATGGAATGTGGATTATGCCAGGTTACACTTACAACGGTTATAACAGAAATGAAGCAACCCAGTTCCGTATTTCTGCCCAGGTAAATGCTGATATCAAAGACCATGCGATTACAGCAGGTTTTGAGTACGAGCAGCGTTCAGATCGCGGATTTGCAGTTGCACCAGTTGGTTTGTGGAGTATCATGCGCCTCCGTGCAAATGAAAACAATCGTGAACTTGATCTTGACAATCCACTTTATGTTGGTAACAGCACGGTTCACTACGACCGCTTGTATACAGGTGATGGAACTCCAGGATTCTTTGAAAACTTGCGCGACAAGCTTGCCTCTTCCGGTTATTCCAATGTTGGATACACGGATTTCGTGAACATTGACGGTGTTGATCGTGGTTTACTTTCTTTGGATCTCTTCACCGCAGACGAGTTGTTGAATGCTGGTAACAACTTGGTGTCATATTATGGATATGATTACACAGGTGAAACCAAGTCTGGTTCCGTAGCCTTCGAGGATTTCTGGACTGCCAAGGATGACAAAGGAAACTATACACGTCCTATCGGTGCATTCGAGCCTATTTACATGGCTGGTTATATCCAAGACAAATTCGCAATCAACGATCTTATCTTCAACGTGGGTATTCGTTTCGACCGTTTCGATGCTAACCAAAAGGTGCTTCGTGATAAATATTTGTTGTACCCAGCGTATACAGCTGGCGAAAAGGCTCCAAACAGACCTGATGGAATTGGCGAAGACTTCGTTGTGTACGTAGACGACGTTAGTGATCCTGCAAACGCCAATATCATTGGTTATCGTGATAATGACGTTTGGTATGATGCAAATGGTGTAGTTGTGGCAAACCCAAACATCCTTGCACAACAATCAGGCGGTGTAATCGCACCATGGTTGATCAACCCATCGTTGGCTCAAGGCGGTGTGCAAACTACAGCCTTCAAACCTTCGGATTCCTTCAAGGATTATGAGCCAGTGGTAACTATCATGCCACGTGTGGCCTTCTCTTTCCCGATATCTGACGAGGCACTCTTCTTTGCTCACTATGATGTATTGACCCAGCGTCCTCCATCAAGGTTACGTGCCAACCCGCTCGATTATTACTTCATCGAATCTCAAGGAAACCTCATCAACAACCCTGCTTTGAAGCCTGAGCGTACCACCGACTACGAAATCGGTTTCAAACAAACCTTGTCTAAGAGCTCTGCAATCACCATTTCCGGTTTTTACCGCGAATTGCGTGACATGATTCAGCAGACCAAGGTGAACTTCGCATTCCCTAAGGAATATCAGACATTCGACAACCTCGATTTCGGTACTGTAAAAGGTCTTTCATTGGGATATGACCTTCGTCGTACTGGTAACGTACGTTTGAGCGCAAACTATACACTTCAGTTCGCTGATGGAACTGGTTCTGCCGACAACACCGCTGACAAACTTCTTTCTAACGGTCAGCCAAACTTACGCGCTATCGCACCTCTCGATTTCGATCAACGTCACTCGATCACCACTTCTGTTGACTACCGCTACGGTAATGGAAAAGATTACAACGGACCAATGATCAAGAACACCCAGGTGTTGGCCAACGCTGGATTGAACGTTGTGCTTCGTGCTGGTTCAGGTACTCCTTACAGCCGTCAGCGCGATGTAATCGCAGAAGCTGATGCGATTGGAGTAAACAACCAAGGTGCTGGACAGTTGGATGGAGAGATCAACGGATCTCGTCTTCCTTGGCAGTATCGTGTAGACATCAAACTTGACAAGGATTTTGATCTCAAGCTTGGAAAAGGCGAAGGAGCAAAGACAGCGACCTTGAACGTTTACATCCAGGTTCAAAACCTGTTTGACACCAAGAACATCATCTCTGTTTACCGTTACACTGGAAACCCTGATGATGATGGTTATCTCGCTTCTTCACTTGGTCAAAACGAATTGCTTTCCAAGCCTGATCCTATCGCTTATGTTGACCAATACAACATCAAAGTCAACAACCCTAACAACTATAGCTTGCCACGCAGGGCTCGTCTTGGTATCAAGCTTGATTTCTAATACCCCACTAACCTAAATGAATCAAACAACCCAGAATATGATGAAGCCTAAGTCTATTATCAACCTTTTGGCTGTGGCGGTGATGTGTGTGTTTTTCACAACAGCCGCTCTCGCCCGCGAGAACGCCGGTGTTACTGGTAACTCCAATAAGAATGGCGTCGGTACCCCTGTAACCGCTGCCTCATGTAACGCAACTACAGCTCAGGCGGAGTTGGACATCAACAACATCCGCACCACAGTGCTTGTTGGTGGCGACCTTTGGTGGAACCTCAGTGACCCCAAGTATGAAGTACCAATTGGTTCAGGTAAGCACTCTGTGTTTGCAGGTTCACTTTGGATCGGCGGTATCGATGCGGGTGGACAAGTAAAGGTTGCGGCACAAACTTACCGTCAAACCGGTATCGACTTTTGGGGTGGACCAATTGACACCACAACTGTAACGATCACTAACGACCGTTGTAAAACTTTTGACCGTCATTGGAAAGTGACCAAAGATGAAGTTCGTGCATTCATTGCCGACAATTCCAAAGCCACTAACGATATCAAATCTTGGCCAGGAAACGGTAGCGATGTCACCAACGAAGGTGCGTACTTGGCGCCTTTTAAAGATGTTGATGGCGACGGTATCTATGATTATCGCAATGGCGACTATCCTTACTACTTGCTACCTGATGTAGATCCTAACGACCAATTCCCAACCATTCCCGGAACACCAAAAGTTGAGTGTAACGACTATCTATTTGGTGATAAAACCATCTGGTGGGTATTCAATGACGTGGGTAACGCTCACACCGAAACCAGCTCTGATCCTATCGGTCTTGAAATCCGTGCACAAGCTTTCGGATTTAAGACCAACGATGAGATCAATAACATGACTTTCTACAAGTATCAAATCATCAACCGTTCATCAAACACTTTGACAGAAACTTACTTCGGTCAATGGGTGGATCCGGATTTGGGTTATTATTTGGATGACTATGTAGGTTGCGATGTTCCTCGCGGATTGGGATTTTGTTACAATGGAGATGCAGACGATGAGACTGCATCAGGTTACGGTGCAAATCCTCCTGCCTTGGGTGTTGACTTTTTCCAAGGTCCAATCGCTGACAATAACGATGGTATCGATAATGATCGTGATGGTTGCGTAGATTGTACATTCCTGGAAGATTCATTAGGCAACACGGTTTCCTATGATGATGACATCTTAGGAGAGCAAATCATCATGTCGAAGTTTGTTTACTACAATAACGATAACACACCACTTGGTAACCCCAATGGTTTCGCAGATTTCTATAATTACCTGCGTGGAATTTGGCGCGACAACCAGCCTATCACTTATGGTGCTGATGGTCGTGACCCAAGTGCTCCCGTATGTAACTTTATGTTCCCTGGCACAACTGACCCTGACAATTTCTCAACTTTAGGTGAATGGTCTGAGTTCTCTGCCGGTAACGTTCCTGCTGACCGTCGCTTTCTTCAGTCGGCTGGTACCTTCACCCTCACACCTGGCGCTGTTAACTATGTAACCACTGGAGTAGTATGGGCGAAGGCTCAACAAGGTGGTCCGCTTGCTTCGGTTGATTTGATGAAATTGGCTGATGACAAAGCTCAAGCGTTGTTTGATAACTGCTTCAAGCTCATCGACGGACCAAATGCACCTGACTTGGCCATTCGTGAGTTGGATAAGAAGTTCATTTTCTCACTGCAGAATTACAACACCAATGCCGTTGAATTGTATTCCCAAGAAGACCCTACCATTGTTGGAGTTGATGATTCTTTGAAGACTTTTGACTTCCAAGGTTACCAAGTATTCCAATTGAAGGATGCTACCGTCACAACTGCCGACATCGGAAATCCTGATAAAGTTCGATTGGTATATCAGTGCGATATAAAAGACGGAGTAGCCCAATTGGTAAACTTTGAATTCGATCCGAATCTGAATGCTAACGTTCCAGTTGAAAAAGTGAATGGTGCTGACAAAGGAATATCACACACATTCATCGTAAACCAGGATTTGTTTGCGACAGGAAGTACTGCCTTGGTAAACCACAAGACTTATTATTACACGGTTCTGTCCTATGCTTACAACCAATACAAGAAGTATGATCCGATCGATCCTGCTGCATTGGATGGACAGAAGAAGCCATACCTCGCCGGACGTAACAACATCAAAACTTACTCCGCTATCCCGCACAATCAATCCATTGAAAACGGTGGTCAGATCTTCGGTTCCGATTATGGCAATGGACCTCGCATTACCCGTATAGAAGGTCAAGGTAATGGAGGAATGGTATTGGATTTCGCCTCTGATTACACCAATGACTTGATGAATCCTCCTTACAAGATCAAGAACCCTACCTACGTTGGTGGTTTCGGTCCAATGAACTTGAAGGTTTACGATCCGGTTCTGGTAAATGGTGGAAGCTTCACAACCCGTTTCAACGGTGTTGCTTCATCATCTGTTTGGGATATGTATGATGCAAATCAAGACACCGTAAATGCTGAGCGCTTTATCAGCGAATTGAATGAACAAGTAATTCCTGAATGGGGCTTGACAGCCACTATTGCCTCAGTGATTGAAGCCGGTAAGCCAGGATCTACTAATAATGGTCTTTTGACATCCTCAATAGAGTATGCCGATCCATCCAAAGAATGGCTGAACTCCATAGTTGATGTGGATGATACCGATCCAAATCCTCAAGATTGGATTTTATCAGGAGCAGGTGGGCTTTACAATGGCTTGGATGACGATCAAGTTTACGAGAATGTTGTTGGTGGAACATGGGCCCCATATAAGCTTACTGCCAAAGACTATCCAGGTCCTAAAACCACAGCTGTGGCTGAAGCTCAAATAACTCTTTCTCCTCAAGGCTTGTCAAAAACCGGTATCGCCTCTGTAGATGTAATCATCACTTCCGATAAGAGCAAGTGGACTCGCGCTGCTGTAATTGAAATCGGTGGCGGTTCCACTGGACTTGGAACAGAAGGTGGTGCTAAGGCATTTGATCTTCGCAAAGGACAATCCGTAGGAAAAGATGGATTGCCAGACGGTACCGGAACTGGTTTAGGTTGGTTCCCCGGTTATGCCGTTAACTTGGAAACCGGTGAGCGTTTGAATATGGCTTTCGGTGAGAATTCCTTGTTAACCGATGAAAACGGACGTGATATGCGTTGGAATCCTACAGCTAACAAGTTCGATCCTGTTTCTGATGAACCTTTGTTCGGTGGTATGCACTATATCTATGTGTTCGGTCACAATGCCGACAACCCGACGGCTGATGTTCCTATGTATGATGAGTGTGCATTCATTGCTTCGAAATTGGCTACTGGAAACTCCACTGATAAGCGAAATGTATGGAAGGATGCGATGTGGGTTAGCTTGCCAATGATTTCTGCTGATTATTCCTCTTTAAGCTTCCCCGATCAAATTCCATCTGATGTTAAGGTTCGTCTCCGTGTAGCCCGTACCTACCGTACTTATGCAACAGGTGATGTTTTGAAGAACAATCAGGCACTCACAGTTGGAAGCACTTATTATGTTGCAAGCACTCCTGTTACACACAACGGTACCACTTACAATACTGTTGGTGACAGTTTCGTTGCGGCCAACACCACATTCACTGGAGCTGGTACTGTTGCGGTTGATGCTTCACCAAACGCTTTAGGTTCATTTGCACCTATGTACACGTTTAGCACGGATGACTTGGCCAATAGCACCAACAATGCTGAAGTGGCAACATCTGCGCTCGATTTGATCAACGTGGTTCCGAATCCATACTATGCATTCTCTGCATATGAGGTAAACCAGCTTGATAACCGAATCAAGATTGTTAATCTTCCAGCCAAGTGTACTGTTTCCATCTTCACTGTAGGTGGTACGTTGGTTCGTAAGTATAATCGCGATGTTCCAACCGATAATTCAGACGGTCAAGTTTACAGTACGTCTATCCCAAATCGCGAAACCTCACTTGATTGGGACTTGAAAAACTTCAAGGGAATCCCTGTTGCCAGTGGAGTATATCTGATTCATGTGGACGCTCCCGGTCTTGGAACCAAGACGCTTAAGTGGTTCGGTATGACCAGACCTCTTGACCTTGACACATTCTAATCACCTATCCTGAATTCATAAAACCAGAAACAACACAAGCAATATGAAGCAACTTATAAAACCTTTTGCATACGGTTTCATGGCGGTTTCACTCATCTGTGCCGGCAGCAGTCAAAGTTTTGCTGGCAATGAGGACCGTGCAGGACAGGCAGGGGCCACCGAACTTCTAATCAATCCATGGACCCGTAGCTCCGGATGGGGAGGAATCAACATCGCCAACGTTCGCGGATTGGAATCACAATTCAACAACGTTGCTGGATTGGCCTTCACAACCAAGACTGATATCAGCTATAGCTTCACCGATTGGTTGAAAGGTGCCGACATCAAGATTAACTCTCTCGGACTCGCTCAGCGTGTGGGAGAAACCGGTGTAATGGCACTTTCTGTAATGTCGGTAGGGTTTGGTGATATTCAAGTTACGACCGTTGAAAACCCTGAAGGTGGAATCGGAAACTTCAAGCCTCAGTTTTTCAACTTGGGCGTATCCTATGCCAAATCATTCTCCAATAGTATTTACGGTGGCATGACTGTGCGTGTGATTTCACAATCTTCATCTGATGTGAAAGCACAAGGTGTGGCATTTGATGCAGGTATCCAATACGTAACTGGCTTCAACGAAGACAAGGATAACCTTCGCTTCGGAATATCCTTGAAGAATGTTGGAACGCCGATGCGTTACACTGGTGATGGATTGTCATTCCGCGGTAATCCTCCTGTGGTTACCAGCTATCAGCAGACCATTCAACAACGAACAGAGCGCTTTGAACTTCCTTCCTTGATTTCAATCGGAGCCAGCTATGATTACAAGCCAGCTGAAAACCATCGTTTGACTTTTGCTGGATCTTTTACCTCCAACTCATTCACCTACGATCAATATGGCTTAGGTGTAGAATATAGCTTTAAAGATATGTTCTCATTGCGTGGTGGCTACTTGACTGAAAAAGATCAAGCTGGTGACGATCGTTTGACTGCACTTTCTGGATTAAACGGCGGTGTATCCGTAGACTTGCCTCTTGGTAAATCTGGCAAGAAATTCGGTATCGATTACTCATACCGTGCCACTGAGTTCTTCGATGGCAGCCATGGCATTGGCTTGCGCTTAGTGCTGTAAGCTTAGTCCTAATTGTACTTACAATAAACAAGAGGACCCCGTTCGCGGGGTCTTCTTTCGTTTTTTATAACCAACAACAATACCATGTCGCAACTGAATTATTTTACTGAAGAGGGTCTTAAGAAGCTTCAAGATGATCTCAATCACTTGAAAACTGTAGAGAGGCCAAGTATTTCCAGACAAATAGCCGAAGCAAGAGACAAAGGCGACTTGTCTGAAAATGCCGAATACGATGCTGCCAAAGAAGCTCAAGGATTGCTCGAGCTTAAAATTTCTAAGATGGAAGAGCTGTTGGCATCTGCCCGAATCCTCGACGAATCCAAAGTTGACACTTCAAAAGTTTCAGTCCTTTCTAAAGTCAAAATCCGAAACTTGGGCAATAAGGCCGAGATGACGTACACCTTGGTTGCAGAAACCGAAGCTGACCTTAAATCGGGTAAGATTTCCGTTACATCGCCAATTGGCAAAGGATTGTTGGGCAAAAAGCCAGGTGAAATCGCCGAGATAGAAGTCCCATCGGGAATCATGAAATTTGAGGTGATTGAAATTTCACGCTGATGCCGAGCATATTCACAAGGATTGTTGCGGGAGAAATCCCGGCTTTCAAGGTTGCAGAAGATGAACACTATCTGGCTTTCTTGGATGTAAACCCCTTGGTATTAGGACACGTTTTAGTGATTCCCAAAAAGGAATTAGATTACATTTTTGATATAGATGATAGCGAGTACGCCGGCTTGATGCTTTTCGCAAAAAAGGTTGCAACCGGATTGAAAATCGCTATGCCATGCAAGAGAATTGGTGTAGCAGTGATTGGATTGGAGGTGCCTCACGCACATGTCCATTTGGTTCCTCTACAAACCATGGCCGACATCAACTTTTCGATGCCCAAGCAACAGTTTCCAAAAGAGTTAATGGAAGAAACTGCTGCCAAAATCTTTGGCGCTATTCGATTGGATTAAATCTAGGCGTTTTTGAATTTAGGTTAACAGAGTTAACCCAATCGGTCAGGGTTTTCCGAAAGAAAGGCTTTCCAGCCCGTTTTGCGCTTAGATTTTGTTTTGATGGAGTCCGATCTTCCAGAAGCTTTACCGCTCTGGAAATAGTGGCAGACAGCTGCTGCAAGGCCATCAGTGGCATCAAAGTAACGAGGCAGCTCTTCGAAACCCAATAAGGTTTGTAGCATGGTGGCCACTTGCTCTTTGCTTGCATTTCCACTACCGGTAATAGATTGCTTGATCTTACGGGGAGAATACTCACACACTGGTAGGGATCTTGATAAAGCAGCTGCAATGGCTACACCTTGGGCTCTTCCCAGCTTCAACATGGATTGAACATTCTTGCCAAAGAACGGCGCTTCAATAGATAGTTCATCAGGACAAAATTCATCGATCAACCCTATGGTTCGGTCGAAAATTCGTTTCAACTTCACTTGATGATCGCCTAGTTTACTCAACTCAATTACTCCTGCGGCCATCACTTGCATTTTGCCCGATGAAATTTGAATAATACCATACCCCGTTACCATTGTACCAGGGTCGATTCCAAGAATAATGCGATCGGAGGCTGACATTAATCCCAAATGTAGCCAACGCATTCGTTAGGGGAGCGTACTTTTGATTAAAATTGTAACCATACCCAACCAGGTAAACTTAATGACCAACAAGCGTATTTTTTCGGCACTGAAAATCATAGGGGCAACAGCTTCTGTGGCTTACATCATTTATACCGCCTACAGCCGCCCCGATGTGGTCAAGCTTTTTACAAACCCTGTATCTATTTTGGTCAATTACTCCGCTTTGATAATGGCCTGCATCTTGTTTATCGTCAACTGGGGTATTGAGACAATCAAATGGCGTATGTTGATTCAGTCTGTGGAGTCATTGGGCTGGTGGAGGGCATTCCTTTCGGTGATGAGTGGTACCACCGTCAGCCTCTTCGGGCCCAATAGAACCGGCGAATTTGCAGGCAGGGCATTGCATTTCTCGAGCGGCAATAAGGTCAAAGCTGCCGTGTGTAGCATACCAGGTAATCTTGCTCAACTGTTGGTGACATTGGTGATGGGTATTGTGGCACTTTTTTATGTTGAGTCGCCGTTCCAACAAATCGGGATGAAAACGGAATCGGTATTAGCTTGGCTCTGTATGCTGGTGCTCGTCTTGGTTTCCGTCTATTGGTCGCTACCGTTATTGAGGAAAAGAGTGGGTTTAACGAGTTTTTATAATTCAGTTAAGGAGTATGTGGGGCCCGTATTTGCTTATTCGAATTCGTTACTGCTAAAGGTTTTTGTTTGGTCATTTTTGAGGTATCTGGTTTTCACAACACAGTTCTACCTGATGTTGGTTGCATGTGGAGTGCAAATACATTGGTTTGACGCATTCGCATCCATTGCCGTGGTTTATTTATTCATGGCAGTTATTCCCGGTTTTGCAATTACAGAGTTTACCGTTCGAGGTTCCGTAGCATTGTTCTTGATGGCTCCGTTGACAGCGAATGCCACAGGTGTGTTGGCCGCATCCGCTGCATTGTGGCTGATTAACCTGGTGCTTCCTGCATTGATCGGCGGTGTTGCAATCTACTCCATCAAAATAAAGGACTGAAAATGTCGGCAATGGTTATCCTCTTTGTTTTGATACTTGCAGTTTACTCATGGTGGATACTTCGTCGAGCAATCTCCTGGAAGCTTTATCCAACTTCACCATCCGCGCAAGCGATATCATTCAAACCTCGCGTAACCGTTGTTGTTGCTGCAAGAAACGAGGCAAGCAGGATTGACGGGCTGTTAGACGATTTGTTGATGCAGGATTATCCATCCCAACAAATGGAGATCATTATTTCAGATGATTTTTCGGATGATGATACAGTGGAGTTTGCTGAAAAGAAATTGTCCTCGGGAAAATTTGAATATCGTATAGTCAAAGCTGCAGCCCTAGATGCACAAGGCAAAAAGCATGCGCTGTGGCGTGCGATAGCTGCTGCAAAAGGAGACATCATTTTGACCACAGATGCTGATTGTAGGTTGTCGACACATTGGGTTGCCTCAATGGTCGTAAAATTTCATAATCCTGCCATTAACATGGTTGCAGGAATGGTTGCAATTCATAATGGAAAGGGACTGCTTTCCAAATTCGAGCGAATGGATCAATTGGTGCTATCGGCCGTTGGAGCAGCTTCCATAACCACTGAAGCACCACTGTTGTGCAGCGGGGCAAATCTGGCATTTCGAAAATCTGCTTTTGAACGGGTTGGTGGTTATAGCTACGGCATCAATGACCCTTCTGGTGATGACACCTACCTGATGTTTCAGCTGGGTACAAGTGTAGCTTTTAATAAAGACAAAGATTCATTGGTACTTACCGAACCAATGGGGAGCATTCGAGGCATCCTGAATCAGCGCATTCGGTGGGCATCCAAAATGAGTGGGTACGGCAAGCCTGATATAACCTTGATGGGTGCATTTATTTCATTAGTGAACCTGGTGCCGTTGCTCTTGTTGGTTTTGTG
>JBJTQS010000169.1:0-10526 GCA_046075765.1 Bacteroidota bacterium | reverse complement strand
CTTTTCCTGGGCTGTTAGTGAGATGCCTCCTGAAAGTGAAGGATCCAATGTTGTTGATGGCTTTACTCCGTTGATATAGTGATTCAGAACCTTATCCAACGTATTTAAAGAACCGTCATGCATATATGGAAAGGAAACTTCGATATTCCTGAGTGATGGAACCTTGAATTTACCGGAATCCGCTGCGGATTGTGTTATGAGTGCCCTCCCGGGATCATCTTGAAATACCGAATCTAATCCATTGTTGCGAAATGACAGGTCTGTGAAAAGTGGTTCAGTGTGACAAGTAGCGCATTTTTGCCTGAAAAGATTCAATCCATTAAGTTCTTGGGTAGTTAATTGCCCACCTGATTCACCACGAACGTATTTGTCGTACTTTGAATCAGCAGAGACGAGAAGCGACATAAATTGGGCTAGAGCCTTGAGCATCATCTGTGAAGTAATGGAATCACTTCCATAAGCTTCGAGGAACAGGGTTCTGTAACTATTATTGGCTCTCAGTTTATTTACAACGTTAGCCAAAGTCTCATCCATTTCAACTGGATTCACTATTGGACTGATAGGCTGTACCTCAATGTGGTTGACTCCCCCATCCCAAAAGAAACTGTTATGCCATGCCAAATTGAACAAGCCAGGAGAATTGCGGGTGCCATTCAAGTTATCGATACCATGGCTAACTCGGTGGTCAATATGAGAAAATGCACCTGCTTGCTGATGACAAGAACCGCACGAAATCGAGTTGTCTCTGGATAAAATCGGATCATAAAACAGCTTACGCCCCAATTCAAAGCGATTTCGATTTACCTCATTGTTGTTGAAATCGTAAACCGGTGTTGGAAATCCATTGGGAATTTGAAAAACTATAGGAGCCTGTGGCTGAGGCTCATTACCATCAGGCTCTCCGCAACCAACAAGGTTTGACAGAACAACAGTTCCAAAAAACAAAAAAATGAATTTGAGCTTGAAGTGTTTCATATCTCAGCAACAAATTTACAATATGTTATAACCCAATAGCATGAGGATTGTTCTAAAGGTCTGAAATTTTCTAAAATCAATTCAATCTCAACTATATTATTAACTGATATTCAACATTTTATACGAATCGTAAAATTGGCGCACATTGATCTTTGAAAATACCGTCGTAGTTATCTTTGCCAAAGTCATCATTACCCGAAAACCAAAATATGTCAAACAAAATTAAATTCAGAAAAACCCAAGATTTAACCTTTACGGATGTTCTGAACTACCGAATCCAAGAGTACTTCCAGTCCAATGGCATTTCCCAAAAGGGGAATTTTCTTATGTTCTTTAAAGTGTTCTTTTACCTTACTGGCTTTTTCGGCTCCTATATCTTGATTTACCTTTCCCAAGACAACTACTTGGCATCCATAGCAAGTTGGATACTCATGGGTCTTTTTACAGCATTTGTTGGATTCAATATCTCACATGATGCGGTACATGGATCATTATCAAAATTTCCTTTCATCAATAAGCTGATGGGATATACTTTCAACTTGGCAGGGACCAACAAATACATGTGGAAGATCCTACACAATGTGATCCATCACACCTATACGAACATTCCTGGACATGATGAAGACTTAGAGCCTGTATCACTGATTCGTTTGTCAACTGAAAACAAGCTGAAGAAGATACATCGCTTTCAGCACTATTACGCTTACTTCTTTTATTGCCTCACATCCCTATCCTGGGTATTCAAGAAGGATTTTGTCACCTTCTTTCAAACCAAATTAGGTAATTATGAAAACAAGAAGCACCCGATTCGAGAGTATTTCATTCTTTTCGGATTCAAAGCGCTTTATTTTGCTTTGTTTTTAGCACTACCGATAATTTTTTCAGGAGCTCCTTGGTGGTTCTGCATAATAGGTTTCGTGGCGATGCACCTCATTCAAGGTATAACCCTAGCCGTTGTTTTCCAATTGGCGCATGTAGTGGAAGGAACCACCTTTCCTATGCCAGATGAAAACGGTGATGTGAAAAATAACTGGAACATACACCAGTTAAACACTACTGCCAATTTCGCTATGCGCAGCAAGCTCGCCACATGGTTTTTTGGCGGATTGAACTATCAAGTAGAGCATCATTTGTTTCCTCATATTTGTCATATCCACTACCCGGAGATTGCTCCAATTGTAAAGGAAACTGCACAGGAGCATGGCATTACATATCATGAATACAATACCATGTGGCAGGCCATCAAGTCCCACACACGTATGCTTAGAATCTTAGGAAGCAATGAATTTCTCCCAGAACATCGATTAGCAAGCTAAAACCGAACAATATGGAATTAATCCATTTTCTGATTGACTTCATCTTACATATCGATGATCACCTAGGAGAGATCATTCAAAACTATGGTCTTTGGATTTATGCTATCATTTTCCTTATTGTGTTTTGTGAAACAGGACTGGTTGTTACGCCTTTTCTTCCCGGCGACTCCCTTTTATTCGCAACTGGGGCAATCATTGCTGCACAGCCTGAGGCAGGTTTGAGTTTCTGGGTGATGTATTGGGTGATTTTTGTTGCCGCCGTTATTGGCGATACCACCAACTACCATATAGGTAAGTACATAGGAGAAGGCGTTTTCAAAAGAGAAAGCAAGTATATCAAAAAGGAATACCTGGACAAGACTAGGGCGTTTTATGAAAAACATGGAGGAAAGGCCATCGTATATGCACGATTCGTACCAATAATCCGCACCTTTGCTCCTTTTGTTGCCGGAGTTGGCACAATGGATTACAAACGATTTGTATTTTATAACGTATTCGGAGCTTTCCTTTGGGTTACCTTGTTCCTTGGTGCCGGCTTCCTATTCGGTAATTTAGAATTCATAAAGAATAACTTCAGCATGGTCATATTAACCATCATTTTGGTGTCATTAATGCCTATAGTTATCGAATACATAAAGGCACGTCGCCAATCTTAATCCTAATCCTTTTCAAAAACCAAATAAATGAAAAAGTTCATTCTGACTTTTTGCATGTGCGCAACAATTGCCCATGTACCATCTTACGGACAAACCAAGGAAGAGAAATGGGATGTAAATAACCCTCCAGGTTCCTATACCGAAACCGCATTTACCGTTAATGAAGGCACCTGGATGAATTTGGATGTGAGTCCAGATGGGAAAGAAATCGTGTTTGACCTCCTTGGCGACATATATACTTTACCAATAACAGGTGGCAAAGCAAAAGCAATAAGAACTGGATTTGCTTTTGAAGTTCAGCCAAGGTTCAGTCCAAACGGTCGTCAAATATCATTCACCTCCGATGCGGGCGGTGGAGACAACATTTGGGTAATGGACAAAGACGGCAGCAATGCCAAGCAAGTCACAAAAGAGGATTTTCGACTTCTTAATAATGCCGTGTGGTCGCCAGAAGGAAATTACATTGTAGCTCGAAAGCATTTTACTTCGGGTCGCTCTTTGGGTGCAGGAGAGCTTTGGATGTATCACCTCAATGGCGGAGAAGGCATTCAACTGACAAAAAGAAAAAACGACCAACAAGATCTGGGTGAGCCCAGCTGGACCTCTGACGGCAAATACATATATTACAGCGAAGACATGTATCCCGGCGGGTATTTCCAATACAATAAAGACCCCAACAACCAGATATATGTTGTGAAACGCTACGACACACACACAGGTGAAATTGAAACAGTGACCGGAGGTTCGGGTGGTGCAGTTAGACCACAGATTTCTCGAGATGGGAAAAAGCTCGCATTTGTTCGACGCGTTAGGGAACAAAGCGTATTGTTTGTTCGAGACATCAAGACAGGAGAAGAATGGCCTATCTATGCAGAGTTAAGCAAAGATCAACAGGAAGCTTGGGCGATATTTGGCGTTTATTCCAATTTCAATTGGATGCCGGGTGACAAAGAAATTGTAATCTGGGCTGATGGAAAAATTAAGCGAATCAATACTGAGTCCCTTTCAGTTACTGAAATTGCATTCGAAGCGGACTGTAATCATAAGATTATGGACGCCTTGCGGTTCAAACAACAGGCGGCCCCAGATTCTTTTGATGTAAAAGCGATTCGCCAAGCTGTAACAAGTCCTGATGAAAAAACGCTTGTATTCAATGCCGCAGGATATCTTTGGAAAAAGTCTTTACCTGATGGTAAACCTGTACGGCTCACCAATGGAACCGATTTCGAATTCGAACCCTCCTTTTCTCCAGATGGGAAATCGGTTTTGTTCGTTTCGTGGAATGATGAACAAACAGGTGCAGTAAATTCGATTCCATTATCTGGAGGAAATCCCAAAAAAATAACCATAGACAAGGGGATCTACAGAACTCCGCGTTACTCACCTGATGGCAAGCAAATCATTTATGAGAAGGAAGATGGAAATGACCACCAAGGTTTTTCATTCTGCGTGGAACCTGGAATCTATCTTATGTCTTCAGCAGGAGGAACTGCCAAACGATTGGTAAAAGATGGATCCAACCCAAGTTTTGACAAAACTGGCAAACGCATTTATTTTACAGGATACCAAACAGGAAGCAGAGCCTTAAAGAGTATTGGTGTGGATGGGTTGGATGAACAGACTCACTTTACTGGGAAATTTGTTACGGCTATGGTACCCAGTCCCGACAACGAATGGGTGGCCTTCCTTGAATACCACAAAGTTTATGTAGCGGCCTTTGCGCCTAGCGGGAAGGCCGTAGAAGTATCTTCTGGAATGAAAGCTGTTCCCGTTGCGCAAACCGCAAGAGATAACGGAATGAGTTTACAATGGTCTACCGATTCAGATAAGCTATTTTGGACTTCAGGAGATGAGTATTTCACAAACAAGCTGAACCAAAGGTTCAAGTTTCTTGAAGGCGCTCCAGATTCATTACCCGCCCCCGATACTGCTGGTATCAAGATAGGTTTGAGGCTTCCTCATGATAAGCCTTTCGGTAAAATTGCCATCACCGGAGCACGAATCATCACAATGGATTCGAAGCGCAGTATAATCGAAAACGGCACTATCCTCATTAATCAAAACAGGATTGAGGCAGTTGGCGGCAGTGAGATTCAAATTCCGAAAGATGCATTTGTGTTAAAAGCGAATGGAAAAACCATCATTCCGGGTTTTATAGATGTTCATGCGCACCTTGGTACCTTCAGGCAAGGACTTAGCCCTCAAAAGCAATGGAGTTATTTTGCCAATCTTGCCTACGGCATCACCACCACACATGATCCATCTTCTAATTCGGAGATGGTATTCTCCCAATCAGAAATGGTAAAAGCTGGAAACATGATAGGCCCGAGGGTATTTTCAACCGGTTGGATACTTTATGGTGCTGAAGGAGATTATAGGGCAATCATCAACAAACCAGCTGATGCTCTTTCGGCGATCAAACGCACTCTTTCGTTCGGAGCATTTTCAGTTAAAAGTTACAATCAACCTCGAAGAGAGCAACGTCAGATGGTAATTGATGCAGCACGAAAAACAGGAACACATGTTTATCCAGAGGGCGGCTCCTTTTTCTTCCACAATTTGAGTATGATATTGGATGGGCACACCGGACTCGAGCACAACTTGCCGATAGCACCTTTGCATCAGGATGTGGTAAATCTGTTCAAATCCAGTAGAACCGCAATCACCCCTACCCTTATAGTCGGATATGGAGCGGTTTCTGGCGAGTACTATTTTTATCAAGAAAGCAATGTTTGGGAGAATAAAAAGCTGCTGACTTTCACCCCGCGATTCATAATTGACTCAAGGGCTCGTCATCGCACCATGATACCCAAAGAAGAATATAATAACGGGCACATTTTGGTATCTCAATCACTCAAAAAACTGGCAGATGCAGGTGTGAAAGTAAATATGGGTTCACACGGACAAATCCAAGGAATTGGTGCCCATTGGGAGATGTGGATGCTGTCTCAAGGCGGAATGTCCAATATGCAAGTACTCGAATGTGCTACCGTTAACGGTGCTCATTACATTGGTATGGAGGCTGACCTTGGCTCGATTGAAGCTGGCAAATTAGCTGACTTGGTAGTGCTTGATAAGAATCCATTGGACAATATCCGTAATACGGAAACTGTATCATACACTATGGCAAATGGCAGGCTATATGATGCTTCTACGATGAATGAAATCGGAAACCGGGCAAAAACCAGAGGCAAATTCTATTGGGAAACAAATAGAACCGGCTCCTCATTCCCTTGGCACATGAATGCCCACGGACAAGAAGAGCAGACAGGCACCTCAGGCTGTTGTTCGAAACATTGAACAATTAAATCAGGAACCAGTAAAAAGGGCTTTGAGCTCTGTGGCTTCTGATGGTTTCATCTTTCCAGCTAAGATGAGGCTCAATTGTCGACGCCTTAAAGCACCGTCGAATCTTTTTATTTCTTCCTCCGATTCGGGCTCTATGGATGGAACGTGTATAGGATTACCTAGTTGATCTACTGCAACGAATGTATAAATGGCCTCATTACATTTTCGTTTTGCACCTGTAGCGCAGTCCTCTACCCAAACATCAATGAATACCTCCATGGAAGAACTAAATGCCCTGGAGACCTTTGCTTGAAGGGTTACTATTTCGGCCAATCTAATGGGCTGGTTGAATGAAACGTTGTTCACAGAAGCCGTAACCACTACCCTACCACAATGTCGTTGGGCGGAAACAGCTGCACATATGTCCATCCAATGAAGCAAACGGCCTCCCATCAAATTGCCTAAAGTATTGGTATCGTTTGGAAGTACTATTTCGGTATTGATGCATACCGACTCCGAAGGTTTTTTCACTTTCATAAACCAAATTTACGGAAATAATTGATTATCAAAAGTAAATTATCCAAAACTGTAAATTCGGTTGCTCAATAATTATGAATGGGTTATATTCGAACAAACCAAAAGATATGAAATCACGCATTTCCAAAATCCTGTTTTTTTCGGTTCTAATGTTTAGTTCGGGATTCTCGTTAGCCGGACCTGGTGACACTACCACAGTAAGGGCACATAATAATGCGCACATGTCGTGGTGGGGCTCCTATGATGCCTGGGGTGTATTTCCATCAGCAGGTACCACCTACAGAAGAATAAACCTTGATTTCACTCTCGGCTGCCCATCCAACGGCTGCTCCGATTGGGATTATACCGTACAGGTTGAGGCTTTAAGACCTACAGGGACTTATGACTCCACTTTGGTACAAGCGCCCTATTACACCATCGGCAGCTCCTCACCTGATACCATTAGAGGCAATACCAATCAGGTTTATGTAACCTTTTTCAATTCCACTTCGGGATCCACCGACTCATCCTTGGCTGGAACCTTCCAAGTAATGATACACAACAACTCGGCGGATCCTTTCGCCATCACGGATAGTGTGCTTTTATTTAACTGCAATTACTACAATTATTATCACGACAACCAAGGCAACATCATTGATTCCATCTTCGTTGGTTTTGACACCACACTCCTGAACTCCTTTACGCCTACCTATAATGTTTTTGAAGTCATTGAGCGTATTGAGCTGGCCCGTGTGATCACACCTTATGGAGGTTATTATGCGAACACGTGGAGCAATACCGTCACTTTCGATGTTACAGATTTCGCCTCCATACTTCAAGACAGTGTAAAATTAAGGGCCTTTTACGGTGGTTGGTCTGATGGCTTTACCATCACATTGGATTTCCATTTCATTGAAGGTACGCCACCCAGAACAGTCCAGAACATTCGAAATGTTTACGTAAGCGGTCCAGGTGGATTTCCTTATGGAAATGCGAACAATTCCATTGAAAACTACTTGACTCCAAAAACATTCTCTTTAACAAATAACGAAACCAATGCCATGTTGCGAGTAATCCCAACCGGACATGGAGCTGGCACACAAAACTGCGCTGAATTCTGTTTGAAAAATTATCAAGTTTTATTGAATGGCACGCAGTACTTCCAGCAACCGATTTGGAGAAATGATTGTGGTAAGAATCATTTGATTCGCCAAGCGGGAACATGGATTTACGACCGGGCAAATTGGTGTCCTGGTGAAAAAGGGGTTGTTCGTGAGCATGAATTGACGCCATTGATTACTCCTGGTTCGAACCTTACCATAGACATGAATTTGGATCCGTTCACAAACACGGTTGGCGGACAAAATCCGAATTACATCATGGCGGTTCAATTGATCACCTATAGCGATCCAAATTACAATCTTGATGTTTCTATGGAAGACATCATAGCACCTTCCAACAACTTTTACCACAATCGATCAAACCCCATTTGCCAAAACCCCAAAGTGGTTATTAAGAACACTGGGGCAACAACCCTAACAAGTGCTACAATTACCTACGGAATTTCGGGAGCCACACCGTCAACTTTTAGTTGGACTGGTAATCTTGGATTTAACCAAACAGCCGTCGTTCAACTGGGATCAATCGATTGGAACTCTACCACCAACCAACCTGATAAGTTCTATGCGTATGTATCAAATCCAAATGGAGGAGCTGATCAATATGCGCTAAATGACACCATGACAAGCACTGTGTTATTCCCAACTCAACACCCTAACTCATTCGTCTTGCTTTTCAAATCTAATTTGGCACCAAATGAAAACACATATAACATCAAAGATTCGCAAGGTAACACTGTATTCTCAAATGGAATTCTAGCCGCCAATACCATTTACCGAGACACTGTTACCTTGGCTCCCGGATGTTATACGTTTACCATGAATGATTCAGGTAAAGATGGCCTTTACTTTTTTGCCAACAGTGATGGAACTGGATACGTAAGATTCGTTAATGCTTTCGGTCCTGGTGTACTCAAATATTTTGAATCGGATTTTGGAACCAGTATCTCCTATCAATTCACGGTTGGCTATGTGTTAGAACAACCAGAAATCGAAAAGGAGGCTGAAATGTTGGTATATCCCAATCCAACATCAGACCTGATTCAAATAGATTTATCTCTTCCAAACGCCGAAACAGGTGTTTTAGATGTGTTGTCTTTGGATGGAAAATTACTAACGTCTAATGCATTAGCTAAATCAGACAGCCAATCGGTAACAGTTGATATGTCTAATTTCCCAGCGGGAGTTTTCATGGTTCGCTATACTTCGTCAAACCGAACAGTAATCAAAAAAGCTGTCAAACGCTGATTGAAACTGCTTTGAATATACTTATCCTTGATAATTACGACTCATTCACCTTCAACCTACATCATTATGTAGCATTGAAGCTCGATGAAAATTCAAGGGTATCAGTTTTCAGGAATGACCAAATTGATTGCGAATCAGCTTTTGCCTACGATGGCATCATATTATCGCCCGGCCCAGGATTACCTTCAGAGGCTGGCATCATGCCTGATCTCCTTAGAAATGCTCCAGAAAGTCTTCCTATACTTGGAATATGCCTAGGACATCAGGCTATAGGAGTTTGCCATGGAGCTAGGCTCATCAATTTGCCTAGGCCACTACATGGCATTCAATTGAAAACAACAATTCTGAATATGGATAATCCTATCTTAAGGTCGCTACCAACGACAATAAATTCGGGACATTACCATAGTTGGGTTATTGATTCAGCTTCAGTTCCTGATTGCATTTCGGTGGATGCTGTTGATTCAAATGGCAACATCATGGCCATTTCACATACGTCTCTTCCTCAACACGGCATTCAATTTCATCCGGAATCCGTAATGACCGATGATGGAGTGAAAATGATTGAAAATTGGCTTGAATTTTGCCTTAACTTCAAACCACAAAAGATGGAGTCATGAGAATTGAAAAAATCATATTTTTTACTTTTTTCTTTAGCTTAATTTCAATTTTCGTAGATGCAGCCAAATGCCAGGAAGTTAAGGTGGTTAAAATTGATGAGCTGATTTCATCGCTTGAAAAAAACGAAGACAGCTTATTTGTAATAAATTTTTGGGCAACATGGTGCAAACCTTGTGTTAAGGAACTGCCTTGTTTCTATGAAGTAAATCGTGGTCATAAAAATTCTGCCGTTCGTGTTTTACTGGTAAGCCTCGACTTCAAAAGAAACCTTAATAGCAATTTGATTCCCTTTTTGAAAAAGCAAGGCGAAGGGCCGGAAACATGGTTATTGGATGAGACCGACTACGGCTCATGGATTGATAGGATTGATTCAACATGGACCGGATCCATTCCTGCAACCATATTCATAAATAACCGTAAAGGGATTCGCAAGTTTCATGAAGGTGATTTTGATTGCAAATCCTTGAATGAAGAAATATCAAAATTATTGAACCATTAATCCAATAAAATCATGTTCTGCAAACCGCTATTAGTTTCGGCATTCGCGTTAATCTCATTTTGCAGCTTTGGGCAAGGCTTGAAAATCGGAGACCAGGCACCCGACTTCAATCTAAAAAGTACCGATGGAAAACAAGTAAGCTTATCAGGCTTACAAGGAAACAAGGGTGCTGTTGTTATCTTCACTTGCAACCATTGTCCATTCAGTATCGCTTACGAGGACCGCATCATAGAACTGCATAAAAAATTTTCATCGCTTGGATACCCCGTTGTAGCCATTAATCCAAATG
>JBJTQS010000168.1:0-20686 GCA_046075765.1 Bacteroidota bacterium | reverse complement strand
GGTGTTGCAATACGCCAACAGCACCAACTATGGCCTGGCCTCCACTGTATGGACCACCGACCTGAACCGTGCCCATCGTGTAGCTTCTAACATTCAAAGCGGCATTGTTTGGATCAACTGCTGGTTGTTACGCGATTTGCGCACGCCTTTCGGCGGAGTAAAGCAATCCGGCGTTGGCCGCGAAGGTGGATTCGAGGCGTTGGACTTTTTTACGGAGGAGAAGAATGTTTGTATTTCATTGAAGTGAATAGTTACATGTGACATGTGACAAGTGAAGTGCGATTTAGTTGATATTAAGTGTTATAAATCCTAACAAATCCAATCTTAATAAATCATAACTATCATAATAATCCCTTAAAATCCTTCATCTATTAACTAATTTCGCACCCATAAAATTAACCCATATGTCATCCAACTACGGTATTGCCGAAACACTCCAACGACTAGGAATCAAAGAAATGAATCATGGTGCTTGCACCGGTACTCAATGGCTCGATACTAAAGGCGAGGTCATTGAATCTTATTCTCCTGCGGATGGCAAGCTGATAGGTAAAATTGCACAAGCTACCGCCGATGATTACGAGGCGATGATTGCGAAATCGCAGCAGGCTTTTTTGGAATGGCGCAAAGTTCCCGCTCCCAAGCGCGGCGAAGTGGTTCGTCAGATCGGAAACGCTTTGCGTGAGAAGAAAGAAGATCTGGGCATGTTGGTGTCGTATGAAATGGGCAAGATCTACCAAGAGGGATTGGGAGAGGTGCAAGAGATGATTGACATCTGCGACTTTGCCGTTGGCTTGTCGCGACAACTACATGGTTTCACGATGCACAGTGAGCGTCCAGACCATCGCATGTATGAGCAGTACCATCCGTTGGGAATCGTAGGCGTTATCAGTGCATTCAATTTTCCGGTAGCCGTATGGTCGTGGAATGCGATGCTGGCCATGGTATGTGGCGATACGGTAGTTTGGAAGCCATCTTCCAAAGTGATGCTTTGCGCCATTGCGGTGCATAACATCATTGCGGATGTTTTAAAGTCGAACGATGTTCCTGAAGGAACCCTTTGTTTAGCAGCGGGCAATTCGAAAAATGTGGGCGACAATTTCCTTGCCGACAAGCGCGTGCCATTGATCTCCGCCACAGGTTCCACTGCTGTTGGAAAGCGTGTGGGCAAAATTGTAGGTGAGCGTTTGGGTCGCTCGCTCTTGGAATTGGGTGGAAACAATGCCATCATCATCACTCCTGAAGCGGACATGGAAATGGCTTTGCGCGCCGTGTTGTTCGGAGCCGTAGGTACCTGCGGTCAGCGTTGCACCAGTACCCGCCGACTCATCATCCACGAAAGTGTGTACGATTCCTTCCGCGACAAATTGGTGTCTGCTTACAAGCATGTGAAAATCGGAAACCCATTGGATCCTTCCACTTTGGTTGGTCCTTTGATTGATACCAAAGCCGTGGCCGACTTCAATAACGCCATTGAGCAAGTGAAACACGAGGGTGGGAAAATCATTTACGGTGGAGGTTCAGTCACAGGCGCTGGCTTCGAGTCGGGCTGCTATGTTACGCCATGCATCGCCGAAGTGCATAACCATTACAAGATCGTGCAACACGAGACATTTGCTCCGCTGTTGTACCTCATCAAATACAAAACCATCGAAGAGGCCATCGAACTTCAGAATGATGTGCCGCAAGGTTTGTCGTCATCCATTTTCTCCAACAACATGCGCGAAACGGAATTGTTCCTCTCGCATCGCGGCTCCGACTGCGGCATCGCGAATGTGAACATTGGCACATCGGGCGCAGAAATCGGTGGTGCGTTCGGAGGAGAAAAGGAAACCGGCGGCGGCCGCGAATCCGGCTCCGACTCCTGGAAGATCTACATGCGTCGCCAAACCAACACCATCAACTACAGCACCCAGCTGCCATTGGCGCAGGGGATTAAATTCGATATAGGTTAAAAAGATTGGTTATGATTGCCTGGATTGGTTATGATTAAGCGCTCATGACTCATTTTCCTTGGTATTTACATCATACTTTTCCATGCCTGGTTGCATACTTCTTTTGAATTCTGTGGAAAATACCTTGCGTTTTATTTGGGGTTGAATTCCAAAATTCACTAGTAAGCCAACCTCCATTCCTGATGCTTTCAGAGCATTTCGGAGTTGATCCTCATGGCTTGGATGAAGGCAACTGACGGCCTTGATTTCCAACACCACTTGGTCTTCTATGATAATATCGGGGATATACTTGCCCACTCTTTTTCCCTCATAATAAATTCGAAGTGGCACTTGGGTTCTGAAGGCAAGACCTGCTTTTTCCAATTCGATTACAATAGCTCTTTCGTAGACTTTTTCCAAGAATCCGTATCCTAGGTTATTGTAAACTTTGTAAAACGCTTTAATAACTTTGTCGGTAATAGCCGAATGGGCAAAATTGTTTGGGTACATTTGAAAAGTGGTTAATGATGAAAAGGACCTTATGAAAAGCACTCAAAAATAAATAAATTTATCAAATCAAATCATAAAATCTCTATCAGCCTTTCATAATAGTCCCTCATAACCAATCCATGCAATCATAATAATCCTATATAACCAATCCGGGTAATCATAAGAATCCCTCTCAACCAATCCAGGCCATCATAATAATCCCTCATAATCAATCCAGGTAACCATAAAAATCCTTTTCATGTTAACCATCGACATCCATACCCACATTCTCCCCCAACACATTCCCGACTTCGGGTCGAAATTTGGTTATGGTGGGTTCATACAGCTGGATCATCATAAGCCCTGCTGTGCCAAGATGATGATTGGCGATAAGTTTTTCCGAGAAGTGGAACAGAACTGTTGGGATGCTGGCACCAGGATGCACGATTGCGATAACCACGGAGTTCATGTGCAAGTATTATCTACCGTGCCCGTGATGTTCAGTTATTGGGCGAAGCCGAAAGATTGTTTGGAGGTGGCACAGTTTTTAAACGACCATATTGCGAATATCGTACGCGAACATCCCAAGCGTTTTGTTGGTTTGGGAACCGTGCCGCTGCAAGATCCGCAATTAGCCATACAGGAATTGGAGCGTTGCATGCAGATAGGTTTGCGTGGTGTGCAGATTGGTAGCCATGTGAACGATTGGAATTTGAATGCTCCCGAATTGTTTCCGTTTTTCGCAGCAGCTGAAAAGCTAGGAGCCGCCATCTTCGTACATCCTTGGGAGATGATGGGACAAGAAAAGATGCAGCGCTATTGGTTGCCTTGGTTGGTGGGTATGCCAGCAGAGACTTCCTTGGCTATATGCTCCATGATTTTCGGAGGCGTGTTTGAAAGATTGCCCAAGTTGCGTGTCGCATTTGCGCACGGCGGCGGATCATTCCCGTCCACTATAGGTCGCATTGAACACGGATTTCATTGCAGACCTGATTTGGTGGCCGTAGACAACAATGTCAATCCGCGAAATTATCTGGGTAAAATGTATTTCGATTCGTTGGTGCACGATAAGGATATGCTGCGCTTCCTGGTGAATCTCGCCGGCGCCGACAAAGTAGCGCTGGGTTCGGATTATCCGTTCCCATTGGGCGAAGATGTTCCGGGAAACTTGATTAACTCCATGGAATACGATAACGCCACCAAAGAGCGTTTATTGAACGGAACAGCATTGGAGTGGCTTGGAATGGAGAAGGGGATGTTCATGTAGTAGGTTTTTAGATGCATGATGCCGATTCAAAATTAAGTGAGGTCATCGGCCATTTGTTTAAACGCAAAAAGAAGCAGTTATAATAATTTGGAAAATTAACAAGGTTGAAAAATCCGTGTAAATCCGCTTGATCCGCACTATCTGCGTTCCCCTACTAATATGATGCGAAAGACATTTGTTTTACTGAGTTTGGTTTTTGGCATTGCCAATCCAACATTATTGTTTTCGCAAAACAAATTCGCCGTTGTTGAACTCTTCACTTCGCAGGGCGACATCAATTGTCCGGAGGCGGATAAGTTGTTGACGGAACTCAATAAGCAATCTGCCGATGGGGTTTACTGTATTTCATTGCATGTGGATTTCTGGAATCGATTTGGTTGGAAGGATCCGTTCAGTTCATTGAAATATACACGCAGGCTTACCAACTATTCGTCCGTTGCCAAAGAGCGGGAAACCTACACACCATACTTCGTAGTAAACGGCATACCCACGCCATCCAACCAAGTAAAGCAAGAGGTGAGCCGACAAATAGCAGTGCAGCGCAACTTATCATTGGATTTCAATTATCAGTTGTTTGACGACACCTTGGACATCGGCTATACTTTATCGGGTTTTGAGAAATCGAAAAAGCAGCCAACCGCTTATTATTTGAATGTGGTGGTGGTGGAGAAACCCATGGATACGCAAGTGACCGCTGGAGATAATAAAGGCAAAACCCTGCACAACGACCAAGTGGCAATTCTTTTTCATACGGCCAACATTGGTGGCAACAAAGGGATCACCCGTATTCCCGTGCGGCGCATCGGCAAATCCGCCGGAAGGCGCATAATCGTTTTTGTGCAAGACAAGCAATCCAAGAAAGTGGTGGCCGCCCAAATGGTGCCATACGAATAAATCATGCTTTAGGCACTCAAAATCAGGGCCGTACGCGACCTATTGCGCTTTTTCCTATATTTGCACCTTAGAACCCCGCCATGAGCGACCAGGTAAAACACGAGTGCGGCATCGCCCTTGTTCGTCTCCTTAAACCACTCTCTTATTACAAGGAAAAATACGGCACGCCTTTTTATGGCGTGAACAAGCTCTATCTATTGATGGAGAAACAGCACAACCGTGGACAGGACGGTGCGGGTGTGGCCTCCATCAAGTTAGATCAGGAACCAGGCACGGCCTACATCAGCCGTCAGCGCAGCAATGCGTCACAACCCATTGCCGATATCTTCGGAGTCATCAACAATCGATTTACCGATGCCATGGCTCTTCATCCCGAAAAATTCAACGACACGGATTGGCTGAAGCGAGAGCTGCCTTTTACCGGGGAGCTTTTACTTGGACACCTCCGTTATGGAACTTACGGGAAAAACGATATTGAAAGTTGTCACCCGTTTTTGCGCCAAAACAATTGGATGACCCGCAACCTGGTGTTGGCAGGTAACTTCAATCTAACGAATGTAGATGAGTTGCTGCAGCAGTTGCTGGATATAGGACAACATCCCAAAGAGAAATCAGACACGGTTACGGTTCTCGAAAAAGTAGGTCACTTCCTCGATGAAGAAAACGAGTTGTTGTTTCAGCGGTTCAAGCAGGAAGGGCACTCCAACAAAGACATATCAACGCTTATTGCCAACAACCTGGATGTGCAGCGAATCTTGACGCGTGCAGCCAAGAGCTGGGACGGCGGTTATGCCATTGCCGGCATGTTCGGCCATGGCGATGCATTTGTGATGCGCGACCCTTGCGGCATTCGTCCGGCTTGGTACTTCCAAAACGACGAGGTTGTGGTGGTGGCATCCGAAAGGCCTGCCATGCAAACCGCATTCAACATTCCTGTTGAGCAGATGCGTGAAATACCTCCCGGCTCCGCATTGATCATCAAACGCAATGGCGAAGTGAAGGAGTCGCAGTTCCGCGAACCGATGACACGACGCTCTTGTTCATTCGAGCGGATTTATTTCTCACGCGGTAGCGATGTAGACATTTATAAAGAGCGCAAAGCCCTAGGTAGAAATGTTTGTCCATCCATTCTTGAATGTGTCGACTACGATTTGAGGAATACCGTATTATCGTATGTGCCTAACACCGCCGAAACCGCCTTTTACGGAATGGTGCAAGGCATGGAGGATTACCTGAGGGAAGTAAAGAAGAAAAAGATTTTGAAGGCGGGTACTGGCATGAGCGAAGCGGAATTGGATCACATCCTCTCCATCAAGCCACGCATCGAAAAGATTGCCATTAAAGATGCCAAGTTGCGCACTTTCATCACCGATGATGCACAGCGCGACGACTTGGTAGCGCATGTGTACGACATCACTTACGGTACCGTGAATAGAGGAGTTGACAACCTCGTTGTTATCGATGACTCCATCGTGCGCGGCACCACTTTGAAGAAAAGCATCTTGAGAATGCTCGACCGCTTAGGGCCGAAGCAGATTGTGATTGTTTCCTCTGCACCACAGATTCGCTATCCGGATTGCTATGGCATAGACATGGCGCGATTGGGAGATTTTGTGGCATTCCAAGCTGCTATTAGTTTGCTCAAGAAAAATGACAAGCATTCAGTAATTGATGATGTGTACAACCGATGCAAGCAGCAGTTGACCATGCCCACAGCAGACATGGTGAATCCCGTAAAAGATATTTACCGTTCCTTCACTGCAATTGAAATATCGGATGAGATCGCCAACCTCATTCGTCCGAATGATTTGAAGGCTGATTTGAAAATCGTTTATCAAAAAATCGAAGACTTGCATGCGGCTTGTCCGGCGCATACGGGCGATTGGTATTTCTCAGGCGACTATCCAACACCCGGCGGTAACAAGGTGGCGTGTCGTTCATTCGTGAACTTCATAGAGGGTCGTAGAGGTAGGGCTTATTAATATTTTGAATTAACATCTTTAAAAATGGGTAACAGAACTTCCTTTTTCAAACGGTTAGGTAGTTATTTTTTTCAAGGGTTGCTCATTACCGTTCCAATCACCGTAACCTTGGTGGTGATTGTAAAAGCCATTGTATGGATCGACAATCTTGTTCCCATTCATGTGCCGATCACACTTCCCGGTGTTTCTGAATTTGAGTTGCCTGGTTTCGGGATTCTTTTTTTGCTGGTGGTGATTACCATCTTGGGTTATTTTGCTTCCTCACTTGTAGCGAATCCGGTATTCAGCGTAATTGAGAAACTATTGGAGCGAACGCCTCTGCTGAAAGTCATCTACACTTCAATGAAGGATTTGGTAGAGGCATTTGTAGGCGAAAAGAAAAGGTTCACCAAACCCGTTTTGGTTACAGTAAACAACAACCCGGTGATACAACGCATCGGATTTGTAACAGAAGACGATTTGACACGATTGGGTATCGAGAAAAACAAGATGGCTGTTTACTTGCCATTCTCATACGGATTTAATGGCCAGTTGGTAATCGTGGAGTCATCCGGCATCAAGGAGCTTGATGTGAATGGAACCGAAATGATGAAGTTCATTATCTCCGGTGGTGTGACGGATATTTGAATTTAATCAGCTTTCACAAATTTTTATCTACACCGATAGCGCAATCGCTTTCGCGACCGAATCCGCCGTCTCAACGGCGCCCTCCATATAGCCTTGGTACCACAAGCTGGTGTGCTCTCCTGCAAAGTATAGGTTGCCCACTTTTTCTCCTTCGGCTCCCATCATGGTGGTGACTTGTCCAACACGCCAGCACGCGTAACTACCCAACGACCATGGGTGTGATGGCCAATGAATGAGTTTTGCATTGCCGTTGTATTGAGCGGCAGTGCCGGGCCACATCGCTTCCAAATGATTCAACATGGTTTGGGTTTGTGCCAAGCTGAGATTCGTTCCCTGGTTGCCTCCTTGGTAAACCGTATAACCGCCGTTAGCTCCTTGTTGTAGGCGTGTGTTATCCCAACCGGTTTGTATGAACTGCGTGCTGGGAACTGTGGTACCATTCGAGAAAATTCCACCTGAATGGCCGTAGGTTCGCCATTTCTTGCCATTAAATCCAAGCAGGAGTTTTGCATTGGATCCATATCCTAGGTTTTGTATGGCATTGGTTTTCCAAGACGGCAAGTTCAATCCTGACAAATTCACTTGTCGAAGCAAGGTGAATGGAATCGTAATCACGCAGATGTCGGCAGTTACGGATGGACCACCTTGGAACTGTAAAACATATTGCCCGTTTGCATTGAAGGAAATCCTTGTCAGTTTACGGTTCAATTGGATTTGTCCTTGTAGGTTGTTAGCCAAAGCATCGGGTATTTGTTGGTTGCCGCCAAGCACTTTGAAACGCTCGTCGCTCAAACCGAAAATATCGTAGTTGGCGTTTCCTGGATTGATGGTGAACAGGAATAGGAAATTGATGGCGGTTTGGTCGTTCACCTCCCTGCCATATTCCGTGTTGTAGGCCTGTTCCAATCCTTTTCTCAGGAACAAGGATTGTGGCATGCCTATGCTGTCAAAGTATTGACTGATGCTAATGGAGTCGAATTGCTGAACAGCTGCAGTATAGTTGTTGTAGCTGAAGTTGGTTGGTAATGATTGTATGTCGCCAGCAATGATGGAAGCGTATGGACTGAAGGCCTGTATTACTTGCGCTTCGGTGTAATGTTGTCCATCGATAAAAAACGTGTCGTTCAAATAGCCGGCCTCTGCAGGATCGTTGGTGTCGAGTAAAGTCAAGCCGAACTCAGACGCCAGGTTGCGCATGTGTTTATGGCCTGTGTCGATGAATTCGCCACCGCATTCGGTGTACGTTCCAGACGCAATGAAATTATGACGGGTCAATACGCGACCACCTGTTCGGTTCGAGCCCTCGAATATGGTGGATGTGATTCCACGCCTTTTCAATTGGTATGCACAGTTCAATCCGGCAAGTCCCGCACCAATTATGGCGATACTCGGCTGCGGTCCGTTACGGAGTGGTGACTCTTCTTGAGTCGACAACAAGTCGTCTTTGGTACATCCAGGCAGCATCGCAGCCAATCCGGTGAACATTGCAGCTTTTGAAATGTCTCCAATAAACCTACGGCGATTGTATTCGGAACGCGCTTGATCCACTTGCCGGATCAACTCGTCCATATCAGGCGCGTTGGGCTGTTTGCTGATTTCAGAAAGTGCAAATGCTTTGCGTACGAGCCGAAGTAGGGGTGATTTTGAATTTGCCATAATGATTTAAACTGTTTCTAGTGAATTCTAAAAAACCGTAGAATTCGAAATTTAACAAACAAAGTTTAACCCTGCAAATTTTTTCCTAGCAAGTATGCTTGTAGAAATGGGTTTTAAAATCAGGGATTGAACAACACCTCTAACACGGTATGTCCAACTACGCCAAGAACTTTGGAGTCGATTTGCTCCATGTTATCGGTTACCCTGTGGTGATGCGAAAAAAAGTCGCTTCTATCTGGCTCGTAATGAATGATATTAATGCAAGGAATATTGGCTATTTGATTTACATACAAATGGTCGTCGGTAACCGGGTTTGACTGCTGGTTGATGAAATAATTCCCATAACCTAATTCACCGGCCCTTTTCCAAACGCGCTCTACAACGGTGGGGGCATAATACATGGATGTACCTTCTTTAGGGAACACTGCTCCTTTAGCACCAACCATGTCTAAGAGTATGCCGTATTCGGCATAGTAATCGGGTTTGTGCAGATTGCGCGCCCAGTATTGTGCACCCAAGCACCACGAATCTTGCATGTCAGGGAACGTGCTCACATCTGGTCGGCCATAATCTTCCAAATCGAAAAAGATGATATCTACACCAATGTCCGGTTTGGCAATGCTGAGTTGGCGAGCGATTTCAAGCAATACACCTACGCCACTACCCCCATCATTGGCACCATCGAATTTCTTGTTAAGATTTTCACCTTCGTCACGATCAGCAAAAGGCCGGGTATCCCAATGCGCACACAAAAGGATACGCTTGCCGATTTGCGGATTATAAGAGCCGATGATGTTTTTGATTTCATATTTTTTCTGATCGAAAGTGGTGGCGGTGCCTTTTTGTATGATTACTTCAGGCAAATAGCTTTTCAATTTTTGTTCCAACCATTGTGCACAATCGGCATGGGCCTTTGTTCCGGGTATGCGGGGACCGAAATCCACTTGCTTTTGTATGAATGCATAGGCCGAGTCGGCGCTGAAGGTGGGAACGGGTATGCGTGGCATGGTTGTTTCAGCTTCAGTGGTGGTGGATTCTTCCTGCTTAGGTTTTTCCGGGCCGCATGCAATCAAGCTGGTGATGGATATCACACACAAGAATTGCAGTAGTGATTGGAGTTGCTTCATGGATAGAGCGCTTTCATGATTTTCAGTTGGTCCAAGTGGTTCCGTCCTTGCCGTCTTTGATGGATATGCCCAGCTTACCCAATTCATCGCGGATCTTGTCGGATGTGGCGAAGTCTTTGTTCGACTTGGCTTGCGCCCGAATATCGATGATGAGCTTCATGAGGCCATCCACATCACCTGAGTTGGATTTCTCTTCTTGCTTGATGCCCAATATGCCGAACAGATAGGCATCAAAAATATTTTTCGCTTGCGCGATACCATCCGCGTTAAGCGTTTCTGTTCCGGCAACAGCCGAATTCACGATGCGTGTCAATTCAAAGAGTTGCGCAATTACAATGGCCGTGTTGAAATCGTCGTTCATGGCATCCATGCACGAATTCGCTATCGTTGTGATATCGGAAGAATTGTTTGTGCCTGGCACAATTTTTCCGATGGCATCATAGGCGTTTAAAAGTCGCTGCAAACCTTTCTCGGCTGCCTGCAATGCATCATTGGAAAAATCAAGCGTACTGCGGTACTGTGTTTGCAGAATGAAGAAACGAACCGTCATCGGAGGATAGGGTCGCTCTAACAAATGGTGTCCTCCGAAAAACATTTCGCGCAAGGTAATGGTGTTGTTATATGACTTGCCCATCTTGCGACCATTGATGGTGATCATGTTGTTGTGCAGCCAATATTTCACGGGCATGCATCCGCAGGCCACATGCGATTGTGCGATTTCA
This sequence comes from Bacteroidota bacterium, assembly GCA_046075765.1. Lineage (GTDB taxonomy): Bacteria > Bacteroidota > Bacteroidia > AKYH767-A > OLB10 > JALRAP01. The sequence continues at coordinate 9,988 of JBJTQS010000168.1, read as the reverse complement.
CTTTCGTGATGAGGGAACATCAGGTCCATACCACCACCATGTATGTCGAACGGAGAGCCGAGGTATTTGGTGGCCATCGCCGAGCACTCAATATGCCATCCCGGGAAACCGGAACCCCACGGACTGTTCCAGCGCATGATATGTTCAGGAGGAGCATTCTTCCACAAGGCGAAATCGGCAGGATGGTTTTTTTCATCTTGGCCGTCGAGCTCTCGACTTCCGGCAATCATATCTTCAATCACGCGTCCGCTCAGCTTACCGTAATCGCCTCCTTTGGCGTATTTGGTTACATCGAAATAAACGGAACCGTTTTTCTCGTACGCAAATCCTTTGCGGATGATATCCTGGATCATATCGATTTGCTCTACGATATGCCCGGTTGCTGTTGGCTCAATGGCAGGTCGCTCGCAATTGAGCATGTCCATCATGTCATGGAACAGGTTGGTGTATTTCTGAACCAACTCCATCGGCTCGAGCCGCTCCAGCTTCGCTTTTTCATTCACCTTGTCTGTTGCTTCACGACCTTCCTCTTCGAAATGTCCGGCATCGGTGATGTTGCGCACGTATCTTACCTTGTAACCGAGATGTGTCAGGTAGCGGTAGATCACATCGAAAGTCACATACGGACGCGAGTGACCCAAGTGCGACTCTCCAGATACGGTAGGCCCACACACATACATGCCAACGTAAGGCGGATTGATCGGTTTGAAAAGTTCTTTCTCGCGTGTTAGCGAGTTGGTGACAAAAAGTTGGTTCTCCATTTTTTATTTGGCGATGGGCAAGGATTTCATTTCACGAAGGTGCATCAGCATATCGCTGGTCATGGTTGCCAGATCAAATTGGTTTTTCCAGCCCCAATCGTTACGAGCCGATTGGTCGTCGATCGAGCTTGGCCAGCTGTCGGCAATCTCTTGGCGGAAGTCGGGTGCGTAATCGATTTCGAAACCGGGTATATGTTTGGAAATTTCTGCAGCGATTTCTTCAGGAGCAAAGCTGATGGCGGCAACATTGTAGGAAGAGCGGATACGAACTTTATCGGCATCAGCCCCCATTAAGTTGATAGTAGCATCCAAGGCATCGGGCATGTACATCATCGGAAGCATAGTGCCTGGTTTTAGGAAGCAGGTATAGCGTCCTTTTTCCAAAGCCTGGTGGTAGATGTCTACGGCATAATCCGTAGTACCACCTCCGGGAGGTGATTTGTAACTGATCAGACCCGGATAGCGCAAGCTGCGCACATCGATGTTGAATTTGTGATTGTAATATTCGCACCAGCGCTCACCTGCCTGTTTGCTCACACCATATACGGTAGTCGGTTCCATTACCGTGTGCTGCGGTGTGTTGTCGCGCGGTGTGGTGGGTCCGAACACAGCTATGGAGCTAGGCCAGAAAATCTTCATGCCCTTTTTCTCTTTGGCTATATCGAGCACGTTGAACAATCCTTCCATGTTCAGTTTCCAAGCAAGCTTGGGGTTTTGCTCGGCTGTGGCCGAAAGTAAAGCGGCTAACAGGTAAACTTCCTTGACTTGATGTTGGTCGATGATGCGAGCAACTGCGTTGAAGTCTAAAACATCGGCCAGCACAAATGGTCCGCTTTCGCGAAGTTCGCCACCAACATGTTTCACATCTGAGGCGATCACCCGATCGTTGCCAACATCGCTCCGAAGTCGCATAACCAAGTCGGTGCCGATTTGGCCGGCCGCCCCTAATACTAGTATTGAATCCCTTTGAGACATAAGCGTTTGGGAAATTTAGGCAAAGTTAAGCAAGTGGGTGCATTATTGAGCGACTCAACCTCTCGCTTTTATCATGCAGTCCCACAGCAAATCGGCGGTTTTATTCCAGCTGAAATCCTTGGCCCTCACCAATCCTTTTTCAATGCAACGATTACGCAAGTTTGGGTCTTTCCAAACGGCTGCCATTGATTCTGCAATGGATTCGGTACTGAATGGGTCGCACAAAACCGCAGCGTCCTGTGCCACTTCAGGCATCGAGGTCACATTTGCGGTGATCACGGGCACTCCTGCCCGCATGGATTCGATGATGGGTACGCCGAAACCCTCGAAATAGGAAACGTATGTCAACGCCAATGCCGAAGCAGTAACCTCCACCACTTCCTCAATGGGCAGGCGTCCAGTGAATACCACATCCTGCGCATGGCTCATGTGCTTGTAGGTTTCTTCCATTTCATCCGTCCACCATTTCCGATGTCCAACTATGAGGAGTTTTACATTGGATGTGTTATTGGTCTTGAAGGTATCGAAGGCGCGCAACAGGTTGGCGATGTTTTTTCGTCGATGCAGCATGCCAACGAAAAGGAAATAAGGGAAACCACCGGTGTGCTTCAATCGCACTTGGTTGATTCGTTCGGTGGTCAAAGGTTTGTACAGCTCATTCACACCATTGTAAACAACTTCGATCTTTCCAGGATTGACCTTGTAATGATCTACGATATCGTTCTTTGAAAACTCCGAAACCGTAGCCAGCCGTTCGGCTTTTCGAGCGAAACGCGGAAAAAAATGCCGATAATATTTGGATGTTAGCAGCGGTAGGTCGCCTGTATAATGTTCGAAGTTGATGTCGTGCATCACGGCAACTTGTTTCGTATCCGTATGCAGACTGAGGTAGCCATCGGGGCTCAGAAACAATCCCGCCTTTTGTTTTTTCAATGCAGCGGGAACCGAATGTTCGAACCACCAATAATATAACAACGGGTGGCGCGCCTGGGGAAACAAAGCTACGGGAGTCACATTGTTATTGAAAACGAATTCTTCCGACCAAGGCCTGTCGAACAAGAAAACGAAGCGTTCTTCGGGGTGTTTGGCTGTGATGAGTCTCAGCGTGTGAAAGGTGAACCAGCCAATGCCATCCAGTTTTCCTGGCAACAATAATCGGGTGTTTACCACTATGGGTTTTTCGGGCATACGGTGTTCGGTAGGGCATCAAACAACGGCAAAAGCAAGTGGGTATTGCCTATATTTGAAGTCTGGAAGCCGCAATATTATGTATTTAAGACGCATCATTGTACAATCCTTGTTTACAGTGCTTCTGGCAATTGTATTTGGTGATGCCGGTGCGCAACCGTTGGGATTGGGGCAGTGGCGTGCTCACTTGCCTTACATCAAAGCTAAGACGATTGTGCAAGCAGGCGACAAGATTTTCTGTGCTTCCGACCGAGGCATGTTCATTTATCGCAAAGATGAGAATTCTGTTGAGGCCCTTTCCAAGATTTCGGGTTTGTCGGAGTTGGATGTGGTGGCCTTGGGATATGATCCCACTAGCGACATCCTGGTAGTGGCTTATGCCAATTCCAATATCGATCTGTTGGTTGGTAATGATATCAACAATTTGTCCGATATCAAGCGGAAAAATATCACGGGCGATAAGTCCATTTACGGAATTGAATTCCGTGGTTCGCTGGCATATGTTTCTTGCGGGTTCGGTATTGTGGTGATTGATTTGGTGCGCCAGGAGGTGCGTGAAACCTATGTCATTGGTCCGGCAGGTTCTTCGATTCGTGTTTTCGATGTGGCGTTTCAGGATGATTCCATCTATGCTGCAACAGAGCGCGGAGTATTGGCGGCCGACATCAACAACCCGGCATTGGTTAACTACGCATCGTGGAATACTGTGTTAGATGATGCCAATAATGCTGGTGATTACAACCTCATCGAATCATTCAACGGCAAACTCTTCGCCAACTATGCAAAGCCTGATGCATTGGGAAGCACCTCTGCCGATAGTCTTTATGTTTATGACAGTGGAAGCTGGTCGCCTTCTACATTGCCCATTCCTCAAGGAGTAGAGAAAAACAGGGCCATTCATGTGAATGAAGGAACGATGACCATCACCACTGCGCCCAGCGGGTTTGTTTTCAACAGCGGATTGGGTTTGGTTCGTCAGTTCGGTTACATGGACTATTCCGATCCTGCCATACGCGATGGTTTTGCGCAAAGCGATGGCATCATTTGGGCGGCTGATAACCAGCAAGGACTTGTACGAATCAAAAACGGTGAGCCTCTTCGTTTCATTTTCCCTGACGGTCCTGCTTCGGATCTGATCTCAGCAATGGATGTAGAAGGTGGAACACTTTGGGTAACGCATGCCACTAGAAGCCAGTCGTGGTTCAATACATATGCTAATTGCAATTTCTCATCTTATTCAAATGCCGATTGGCGAACATTTAACGCCAAGACCATGCCCGGTACTGTCATAGAAACAGGCAACCTCTTCGATAACATGTCGGTTGCCGTTGACCCCTCCGACCCCAGCCATGTTTTTGTGGGCTCCAAGGGCAATGGACTGCTCGAAATGCGAAACGGGGCACCCATTAAATCCTACCGCGATACAAATAGTACACTGCAAGTGGGCATCGGTAATCCTACACAATGTCAAGTGGTGGGCATCGATTTCGATGCCAATCGACAATTATGGGTTTTGAATTCGCTGGCCGCAGAGCCAGTGAACATGTTGTCGCCGCAAGGCACTTGGCGCAAATACAGTATACCTGGTATTTCCGGTGCTCCGCTTTTCGGGGATATGACGGTGGATTCATATGGCCAGAAATGGATCAATGTAATTGGCAACAATGCACCGCTTGGAAGCGGATTGGTGGTGTTTGATGATAATGGCACGCTGGATATAATCTCAGATGATCGTTCGAGGTTTTACACGACAGGTGTAGGCAAGGGCAACTTGCCCAGTGTAGACATACGCGCCATCACCGAGGACTTGGAGGGCGAAATCTGGCTGGGCACAGGCAGAGGTGTGGCTGTAATTTATTCGCCATCTTCCTCAACCACCTCATCCAATTTCGATGCGCAACAGATTTTGATCAAGCAGGATGGTATCAACCAATACCTACTCGAGTCGGAAGTGGTTACTGCCATTGCAGTTGATGGAGCAAATAGAAAATGGATCGGCACAGAAGCGGGTGGACTGTTTTTGATGTCAGCGGATGGAACAGAGCAAATTCTCAATTTCAATGAACTCAATTCTCCACTACTTTCCAATTACATCATCGCCATCTCAATTGACCAACAATCCGGCGAGGTGTTCATCGGCACTAACCGTGGAATAGTATCATACAAAGGCGATGCAATCAAAGGCGAAGGACCTTGCGGTGATATCGTAGTATATCCCAATCCAGTGAGAGAAGGATACAATGGACCTATTGCCATCAGCGGATTAGTTGCCAATGGCAGCTTCAAGATTACGGATGTGAGTGGCTCTTTGGTATATGAAGGTCGCTCGAATGGTACCCAAGCTGTTTGGAACGGAACCGACTTCAGCGGTAGGCGTGTGCAAACGGGTGTTTACCTCATTTTCAGCACCGATGATACAGGTGAATACAGCTGCACCACCAAGGTGTTGTTCATCAATTGAGGTGTTCAAATGCGCATCCACACCAGAGCCGTTATTTTGCATACCACCAAGTATGGTGAAACATCATTGATTGTTCGAACCTATACCGAAACTTCCGGGATTTGCTCTTTCATTGTTGGAGGGGTTAGGGGAGGAGGTAAGAGTCGATTTCCTGCGGGCATTTTTCAACCTCTGAATTTGGTTGAAGTGGTTGCATCGGGTAAACCTGGTTCTACCTTGCCACGCATCACCGAAATACAATTGTCGCCACCACTGAGTTTTTTGCATCAGGATTTGGTAAAGGGAACCATCGCCATGTTTTTGTCGGAGGTGCTGAATAGATCCATAAAAGAGGAAGAGCCTTCGCCGAGTTTGTTCGGTTTTTTGCATAATGCTATTCTGATGTTAGACACCGAGCCGAATCAAGTGGCTCGCTTCCATTTGGCATTCATGGTGCAACTAACGAAGTACCTTGGGTTTTATCCGCATGGCAGTTATGATGCTCAGGGATTCTTCGATATGCAGGAAGGCCTTTTCACGCTTCTGCGCCCTGCACATGTGTATTACTTGGAAGGCTCTGTTGCGCAGGCATTGTGGTTATTGATGCAGACCCCTTTCGGGGATTTGTCGAGTTTGGATGTGGATGCGATCGACAACCGCAGGATGTTGCAGGGCTTGGTTACCTATTATGAGTTGCACATGACACAAGGCAGGAATATTCAGTCGCATCACATATTATCGGAGGTATTGGCATGAGGATTTTAACTTATCTTTTTGTGATCTCAGCCTTATTTTTTTCCTGCGGAGAAATGAAAGAACAACATGGGATAGCTGTTATAGACCGCGACACTATGTTGGTTGACAGCGGGAATGGAAACCCCAAAATTTCCGAAGCTGCAACAAATGCAGCAATGGAAACTCAAAAGTTCGAGGTGGTCGCTTTCCAGAATGCTGCTGCGCTTGGCGGCTGGGGCTTTGATATCTATGTGGATGGAAGAAGATATATCCACCAGCCCACTGTTCCGGTTATTTCGGGAACGCAAGGTTTTCAAACCAGAGAGCAATCGGAAAGGGCAGGCGGTATGATGGTTGCAAAACTCAAAGAGGGTAAAATGCCTCCTGCACTGGATGAAAGTGATTTGGTTTTGCTGGGATTGAAATAACCATCCCGGTGGTTAAAGGCCAACGGCAAGGTCTGCTTTTACCGCTTCAACGCTTGCATAAACAATTGGGCATATTTGATAATTCGCCCAAACCGTTCGCAGTCGGTATTTTATGCCTGGAACGTGTAAGCCCGGATAATTGCTGCAAGCTTTTGGTCGCTTGCTGTAAATGGTGCATCGGCAATCTTCATTAAGAAATGTGCACGGCGTTTCTTTCAAGTACCAAGCCTCGGATCCATGCTCTTTGAGTAGGAATTTGTGTTTAAAATCCTCAGGACTTAAATTGTTAATGCCTGAGAGGCTCTCAATTTCATCTTCAGAAACGCCCGCTTCGAGCATTTTGCAGCAGTTGCCACAAGCAGTACAATCCACAAGTCCGGTTATGTTTTGTGCATGCATGAAAAACAGCGCATCTACATCCTTTGAAGCTTTGGACTTCAGCTGATTATGTAAAATCTTTAATGACATAGAGCCCTCTTTAGCCCACTCTTTTACCTGAATGGCAGAGGGAATTCGGTAATTCATCGAGGCAACTTAACATTGTCTTTAACCAGGAACGACATTGGAAACAGCGGCCTAACCTGCATCAAAAACTCGGTGGCTTGCAGTTTGGTTTTAAAATCCCCCACCCTAAGCCTAAAATTGAGTTGTTGATAAACAATATATGCTCCCATGTTTGGGAAGATCTTCAAGAACTCAGTTTTTTGTTTGTTGGCGTCCTCGCGGTTATCGCCGAAGAAAATCTGCACTCGGTAACCAGGCATCGCATTGCGTGCTTTTCCAAGGGCTATATGTTTCTCCATCAAGTCGTTAATGGCTTCATCTTGACTTTCAAAAGATTGAGAATTGGCGGTTGGATGGAGTGCGAAAAGCAACAAAGAAAAAAACAAAAGGCGCATCATTTTTTAGCTTTTCAACCTGCAAAGCTAATGAACAACGGAGAAATTTCGATTTTATGATTCGATTTGTATATCAACATGATTATTTAGAATGTTTTTAAATTCTTTTTGCTCACCTGAGGCTTTTAGAATAACAAAGGTTTGTCTTAAATTTGCTCGCCCTTTAAAGGCACTTGCCCAAATCATTAGCCCAACAAACTCCCACAACACTATGAAAGGTAGCGTGTTAGCCACAAGAATCACCTTCGTGCTTCTCCTTTTCTCCTTGTCCATTTCAGATACATTGCAAGCCCAACCCGATGGCGCAGCCTTGTTCAAGTCCCAATGTGCTCAATGTCATAGCACTGGCGACAACAAGGTGATTGGTCCCGGACTCAAGGATGTTCATACTCGTCGCCCGGAGGCATGGCTGCTTAGTTGGACCAAGAATTCCCAGGCTGTCATCAAATCAGGTGATGCCTATGCGGTAAAACTTTACAACGAATACAACCAAACGGCGATGCCGTCATTTTCATTGTCGGATGATGAGATCAAAGCCATCTTCGCTTACGTAAAAGCTGAAGGCGAAAAAGCTCCTGCAGCTGCTCCTGGCGCAGCAGCCCCTGGCGCAGCAGCGCCCGAAGAGGGTTTCCCTTGGGTGCTATGGACTGTGTTGTTGGTTCTCATAACGCTCTACTTTGCATTAGGCAAGGTTAAGAAAGGTTTGGAGCGCGCCCTTCGTGCAAAACAAGGTTTGCCTGAGCCAATTCCCGTTACTACTAAACAGGCTTCCAAAAATTGGATCCGAGGCAACAAGAAACTCATTGCCGTGCTTTTACTCATGGGTGCTTTTTGGGGCAGCGTGAAAGGTTGGAACGCACTTGCTGGAATCGGAATACAACAGGATTACGCTCCTGAGCAGCCAATCAAATTCTCTCACAAGCTCCACGTTGGACAGAACGGTATTTCCTGCCAATACTGTCATAATGGTGCCGAGAAGAGCCGTCATGCCAACATCCCATCCGTGAGTGTTTGTATGAATTGCCACAAGTATGTTCAGGAAGGTCCAAAGTATGGCAAGGATGAGATCAAGAAAATCTATGCGGCATTGGATTATGATCCTGCAACCCAGCAATACGGCAACAATCCCAAACCGGTAAAATGGATTCGCGTGCACAACCTGCCTGATTTGGCTTACTTCAACCACGCACAGCACGTAACCGTTGCAGGGATCGAGTGCCAGACTTGTCACGGACCCGTTGAAGAGATGGAAGTGCTAAAGCAACACTCCCCACTTACCATGGGATGGTGTATAGATTGCCACCGTAACACCGAAGTGAATATGGAAGGCAACGCGTATTATTCCGATTTGCACGAGAAGTTGAAAAAGCAATACGGTCCAGAGGCTAAAATCACCGTCGAAAAGATAGGCGGTCTCGAGTGCGCCCGTTGCCATTATTAATTTTTGCTGAAACCAATACCCAACACCGAACACTACCTATTAAGGATATGGAAAAAAAGTACTGGAAAGGCGTCGAAGAACTGCGTAATGATGCCGAATTCGTCCGCCTCAAGAATAACGAGTTTTTTGAAGAAATTCCTGTTGATGAAGTGATAGGCCGCAAGTCGGAGTCATCCGATACCACACCGCGCCGCGACTTCCTCAAGTTTCTCGGATTCGGAATGGCAGCAGCAACGCTTGCTGCTTGCGAAGCCCCCGTTAAGAAGTCGATTCCCTACCTCAACAAACCCGAGGAGATAGTTCCCGGCATTCCTAACTATTACGCCTCTACTTATTTTGATGGCCACGATTACGCCAGCATCTTGGTAAAAACCCGTGAAGGCCGTCCAATCAAAATTGATGGTAACGACCGCTCCTCCATCACCAAAGGTGTAGCTCACGCACGCGTTCAGGCAGCTGTGTTGGGATTGTACGATACCAATCGTCTTTCAAATGCCCGCAAAGCTGGCGCTGAAATAACCTGGGATGCTGCCGACACACAAATCGGCGCCGCTATTCAAGCCGCAGTGGCATCCGGTAAGAAAGTTCGAGTGCTAACTTCTACGATCATCAGTCCTGCCACCAAAGCCTTGATGGCCGAGTTCGCAAATAAATACCCTGGAACCGAAGTGGTAACTTATGATGCGTTGTCTATGTCGGGCACCATCAAAGCCAATGAGGCTTCCTTCGGTAAAGCCGCTTTGCCCACTTACAACTTCGAGAATGCTGCGGTAATCGTTGGTGTTGACGCCGATTTCATGGGCAATATGCCACATGCTACCGAATATGCCCGTCAATATGTGGTCAATCGCAAGTTGTTCGGTAGAAGGGAAATGTCGAGGCATTACCATTTCGAATCAACACTTACCGTTTCGGGCTCCAATGCCGATCACCGTTTCAAGGTTCGTCCTTCTGAAATCGGTGCTACCGTTGTTTCCTTATATAACAAGATTGCAGCTTTGGCTGGACAATCTTCTGCCGGTAACGCAAGGTCATCTGCTGAGAATGGTGTTGCACGTGCAGCAACAGCATTGTGGAGCAGCCGTGGCAAATCCATCGTGGTTTGCGGAACCAATGACGTG
>JBJTQS010000167.1:0-5559 GCA_046075765.1 Bacteroidota bacterium | reverse complement strand
TGCCGAATCCTATCTTTGCGAAAAATAAAAACACCTTCAAATGACATTCGTTGAGGAGCTACGCTGGAGAGGCATGATACACGATATGATGCCTGGTACCGAGGAACACTTGGCAAAAGGTATAGCCAGCGGTTATATAGGATTTGATCCCACAGCAGATTCTCTGCATATCGGAAGTTTGGTACAAATCATGTTGCTGATGCATTTCCAACGTGCAGGACACAAACCATTGGCATTGGTGGGTGGTGCCACAGGCATGGTGGGCGACCCATCGGGCAAATCCGAGGAGCGCAACCTGTTGGATGAAAAAACCTTGAACCACAATGTAGCCTGCGTTAGGGCGCAACTCGAAAAATTCCTCGACTTCGATTGTGGCGCCAACAGTGCCGAAATGGTAAACAATTTCGATTGGTTCAAAAATATGTCGTTCCTTGAGTTCATCCGCGATGCGGGAAAACACATCACAGTGAATTACATGATGGCCAAGGATTCGGTAAAACGAAGATTGGAAACCGGCATATCGTTTACCGAATTCAGTTACCAGCTTGTGCAAGGATACGACTACTATTGGCTACACTCCAACAAAAACTGCTCCCTTCAAATGGGTGGTTCCGACCAGTGGGGGAATATAGTTACGGGAACCGAATTGATTCGCCGCAAATCCGGTGGAGAAGCGTTCGCACTCACTTCGCCACTCATCACTAAAAGCGATGGCAGCAAGTTTGGGAAAACCGAAAGAGGCAATGTGTGGCTCGATGCCAAGAAGACCTCACCATACCAATTCTATCAATTCTGGTTGAACTGTGCGGATGAAGATGCCGCCAGGTTCATTCGGATTTTCACTTTTATGACTAAGGAGCAAGTCGAGGCCTTGGAGGCGCAACATGCTACTGCCCCGGAGCAACGAATCCTTCAAAAAGCACTTGCCGCTGACCTCACCATCAGAATACATTCCGAACAGGATTTGAAAAATTCGGAAGAGGCCAGCCGTATCTTGTTCGGACAAGGTACTGCTGAATTGCTGCGCACTATCGACGAGCGCATGCTGCTAGATGTGATGGAGGGAGTTCCACAAGTTGAAATAAGTTTGACCGAATTGAATAATGGTATCCCGGTGCTTGATTTGCTTACTGAGAAAACCAATATTTTGCCTTCCAAAGGTGAGGCACGCAAAATGGTTGCAGCTGGAGGTGTGAGCATCAACAAAGAAAAATGCGCAGACATAGCCGCGGTTGTAAATAGCTCAATACTTATAGGTGGACGCTATTTGCTAATCCAAAAAGGCAAGAAGAATTATTTCCTGGTGAAGGCAGGTTGATCTCAGATTCCCCCTACGAAATTCACAAAATCCTCAAACGAGTGGATTACTCGGGTGTTGGGAGTGAATCGTAAAAAAGAGTGGGAAGTGATTTGATGACCTGTAAGTATAACTATCTGCTTTTTGAAACGCTCGCCTAATTTGGTCACGAATTCCTGCGTGGTTTGTTTGGGAGGTGTAGCGGTTACCACCGACATCAAGTATTCAGGAGCATATTGCGTCATCAATCCATCCAAATCGGTGTAAGCCAGGTTTTGCCCGAGGTAAAGACTTTGATGTCCACGGGAACGAACGATATAATTCGCGAACAACAATCCCAATTCATGGGTTTCGCTTTCGGGCAAGAACAGGACGAATTTCTTGGCGTTTTTGGCTGCGGGTACATTCAACGAATCTATGGCCACAATCATCTTTTGGCGAATCAGATTGCTCATGAAATGCTCATAAGAGGGATTCACTTGCCCAGTTTGCCACAGCATCCCTACCCTTTTCAAAAATGGGAAGAACAATTCAATCATGGTACTCTCGAGACCGTTGCGAACCAAATGAGAGGATAAAACTTTATCAAATCCGGACTCATCCAAGCTAAACATCGCGGCAATCATTGCATCCACTTGGGAGTCGGCATCCAAATCCGTCAATGCGCGCTCAAATGCCATTTTTTCCAACTCATCCTTGGATAACTTGGTAAGCTTAGAGATTTTGAAGCCATTACGATTTAACATCGAAACGTTGAGCAACAGTTTCAGATCATCTCCGTCGTAATATCGAATATTGGTGGATGTTCGTTTTGGATGTGGAATACCATAGCGCTGCTCCCAAATACGCAGCGTGTGGGATTTAATTCCCGTCAGATTCTCAATGTCTTTTATAGAAAAATGATTCATGGTAGTCGTGTCTTGTGCTACTCGGGTAGAATTTGAACCAGGTAGTCAGTTCGTTTTTTTGAGGTCTGATATTGTTTAACCGACGTCGGGCTTAAAAAGTTTACGCGTAACCACTTTTGTTAACTCCCGTCGCAAAATAAGTGCAGATAATTCATTCCAGAATATCTCTTTGTTTTGATATTGAGACACTTGCATAAAATCCTTTTCAGGGATATCGATACGGTAAAGCAAGGATTTTATTTTACTGTGACCCAGTTTCTCCAGTTGTTTGAGGGCGGGAACTAGTTGCGCATGCAACTCTTCATAGGCCAACATGGGGTTGCCACTGAAGGTGATTTGAACCCCGTGTATGTCAAAATCTCGGATGACCTGCTCAGCGGTGTCTCGGATGATTTGAAGGTCGTGGCGATATGGCTCGAGGTCCAGATTCAATCGATTACTTTTTATCGAACTTAATCCGCAATCGGTCAACAGGACGGTTATTGAGGATGTGCTCATGGAATAACTCCTCCACATCGGCCAAGCCCACCTGCCCATAAAACACACCTTCAGGATAAATAACCAAGGCAGGGCCATGGCTGCAAACATCGAGGCAACCGGCCTTCTGCGCCCGAACTTCTACCTGAACACCCGCATCAACTATTAACTTCTTAAATGCTTGTACCAGCTCCAAACCATGCGCCTCTCCACAGCACTTGCTCTCCGGATTGGCCTTTTGGTTGGTACAAATGAAAATGTGTTTAGAGTATCTCATGAGTTCAAAATTAAGTGGTGTGGTGATTTTCGATATGTAAGTTAACAATGCTTTATCAACATTGGTTTCCACCGAAGCCAAGTTCATTTAACTTGGCAGAAACTTTCGCTGATTTCAGCTTGTTCAAATAACATGACGCAGACAAAGACCATATTGGTGGCAGGAGGCAGCGGATTGGTGGGGCGCAGGCTCTCCCAATTGCTAGAGAGCCGCCATTTCAAAGTGATAAGGCTCAGCAGGGCGCCATCCAACCCATCCAAAGGGGTTTATCATTGGGACCCATCCAAAGGGGAAATTGATATAAGTGCTTTCCATGAAGCAGATGTGGTAATTAACCTTGCCGGAGAAAGCATCGCCGGAGCGCTTTGGACACCTTGGAGGCGCAGGAAAATCATCAACAGCAGAATCCAATCAACTGCCTTGTTGGCAAAAACCCTCCGAGAGCACCCTAACAAAGTTTCATTGGTGATTAACGCATCTGCAACCGGTATTTACGGAGATACAGGAGACATGATCATGAATGAGGAGAGCCCGGTGGCATCCGACTTCTTAGGCACCACTTGTGTTCGCTGGGAAAAGGAAGCCAAGGCCTTTGCTGATGCAGGAATCCGTACAGTCATTTACCGTATCGGAATTGTTTTAAGTGAAGAAGGGGGCATGCTTGCCGAGATTCGCAAGCCGATGTTGTTCCGTGTTCTGACAGTTTTCGGAAGCGGAAACCAATACCAAAGTTGGATCCATATCGATGATTTGTGCAGGTTGATGGTGAGAGCAATTAACCATGAGGAGATTCAGGGCGTTTACAATGCCGTGGCTCCGGGTCCTCTCACGAACAGGAACATGATGAAACTGATCGGACAAATTGCAGGAGGTTTCTTTCTCCGTGTCCGAATACCATCGTTCATAATGCGTATGATGATGGGCGAAATGTCCAAAATAGTTGTTAGTGGCACACGGGTTTCGAGCAAGAAAATCGAATCCACAGGATTCAAATTCACATATCCGCAAGCCGATAGCGCTTTGCGTAACCTGATTGGCTGATGAGCAACAAAACGAATTTCTTCTGGTTCAGGCGCGATCTGCGTTTGAACGATAACCATGGATTGTTTGAAGCCCTTGAATCGGGAAAGCCCGTGCAATGTGTGTTCATTTTCGATCAGAACATACTCGATAAACTTGTAGACCGCGCAGATGCCCGTGTCACCTTTATCCATCAGCAACTGGAGTCTATAAATAGCACATTGCAATCGCATGGCGGAAGCCTTATTACCTTTTATGGAACTCCTGAAGATGCCTGGAAAAAATGGTCGACTGAGTTTGATATAGGAACAGTTTTTACCAACCACGATTATGAGCCCTATGCGCGGGAGAGGGACAACTCTATCGGCAAAATGCTAGAAGGATTGGGCGTTGGATTTCAAACATATAAAGACCAAATTATTTTTGAACGGAATGAAGTGATGAAGGATGATGGCGGACCCTATACCGTATTCACGCCCTTCAAGAACAAATATTACAAGACGCTGAAGCCAGCCGACTACGCTTCCTTTCCTTCGGAAAAAAACCTCGACCGCATACTTCCGTCTAAGCCAGCCCCCATACATGTATTGCAAGAAATGGGATTCAGCCGGTCGGCAATAGGCTTCCCTCCCGCTTCAATAGGCAATGGGATTTTAGAGCATTATGGCGAGCGGCGCGATATTCCATCGCTGCCAGCCACCTCTAGGATCAGTGTGCATTTGCGGTTTGGAACAGTTAGCATTAGGCAGTTAACGAAACTCGCACTTGATAAAAAAAGCGAGAGTTGGATGAATGAACTCATTTGGCGTGACTTCTACCACATGATCATCTGGCATTTTCCGCATGCAGCCAAAGGTGCATTCAAACCTGCCTATGAAAAAATACAATGGCGCAACAATGAGGAGGAATTCAAGCGCTGGTGTGAAGGAAACACAGGTTACCCAATAGTGGATGCTGGAATGCGTGAGCTGAATGCAACCGGTTTCATGCACAATCGTGTTCGCATGATTACCGCCAGTTTCCTGGTAAAACACTTGCTGATTGATTGGCGATGGGGAGAAGCCTATTTTGCACAAAAGCTACTCGATTTCGACTTGGCAGCCAATAACGGTGGATGGCAATGGGCGGCTGGTAGCGGATGCGATGCAGCACCTTACTTCCGCATATTCAACCCTTACGAACAAACGAAAAAGTTCGACCCCGAATTCAAATACATTCGTAAATGGGTTCCAGAGTTCGAGGACTTTTCAAGATACCCAGCACCTATTGTTGATCACAAATTCGCCCGAGAACGGTGCTTGCAAGTTTTCAAAGCGGGTTTGGGTAGGATGGAGTGAACTGGTAACAGTAACAGTAGCAGTAGCAGTAACAGTAACGGCAATATTAGCAGAAACAGGAGTAACACAGCCCTAAGCTTGTTTGCAATGAACTTGTCTAATGCTCGAAGTATATCAGCTACAGAAATGGCATTGTAACCACTCTCAAATAATAAAACTGTTACCAGATAGGAAGATGGCCAATAATGGATAAAGTTTACTTACTATTTTTAAAAATTGCTTATCATGTAGTAAACTTAAAAT
>JBJTQS010000166.1:0-3556 GCA_046075765.1 Bacteroidota bacterium | reverse complement strand
GGAGAGATTTTATGGATAAATTAATGGTCCACATCCATCCATCCATCCATCCAGGCAAACCCAATAAGTAATGACAATAAAAATAAGTTCATCCCTAAAACGTATAAACATTTATTGACAGAGACGAGCAACATCGTTATTTTTGATTATGTCAAACCACCTTTT
Organism: Bacteroidota bacterium; assembly: GCA_046075765.1. GTDB lineage: Bacteria > Bacteroidota > Bacteroidia > AKYH767-A > OLB10 > JALRAP01. The sequence continues at coordinate 3,391 of JBJTQS010000166.1, read as the reverse complement.
CTTCTAGCTTGCGTTGCCTCAAACTCTACCCTCACCGCTAGCATCTGCTCAGTCATCTCCAAGGATTTATAAACAAACGCAAGCTTATTCAATGAAGCCAAAATCTCATCGTCGTCATCGTCGAGGCACGCTTTTCGAATACGCAACGCTTCTTGTAAGTGTTCAATCGATTCCAAATATCGATCTTGTTCTATAAAGGAAACTGCAAGCAGATCCAAGGTCTTCGCTACATCCAAATATTCAAGGTAATCAATAACTGGTATCCACCAATCCATCGGTTGGCAGCATATTGGTATGCAATTTGTCCGTTGTACTGCTCTTTCGGATTCCAAAGTTGATCGCGCCCCGTGTTGCTCGGCGACCAACCATCAAAGAAGTTTCGTCCTGCCAATAACTTTATGCTCGAGCGGCCTTCTTTAAAACCAAAGCCGCCTTGTACATCGTATGTGCCGATGCTTTCAAAAAGCGCCGAGGCTTGCGCCGTAAAGCGCTCCTTCACCGATTTATCGGTAATGATGTTGATGACCCCACCTGCAGCATCTGTACCATAGCTCGCCGACATCGGTCCGTTCACAATCTCGATGCGCTCTACATTGGAAAGCGGTAGCTGGCTCGCATCCAAATTGCCATCCAATCTTCCAATCACCGGAACACCATCCACCAATACTTTCACATGCTGACCTCCCATACCATTCAGGCTGATGCCGGATCCCATTACCATATCACGGTTGATTTTCACACCCTGCTGCAACTCCAATAATTGGTCGAGGTGGGCGGCGCCTGATTGGCGGATGGCTTCTTGACCAATCACCTTAACGGGATGGATGCTTTCGCTAACGGTACGGTCGGTGTGCTCGGAGGTGATGTTGATTTCCGGAATGGTTACATTTTTTGATTTCAGTCGGATGGCTTCACCCACGGGGTTGTTGATCACCCCCGACCACTCCTCAAAGGCCACATGCCGGACCTTGATGTGGGCCGATTGGGAGGTGACCGGCAATTGCACCATGCCCTGTTGGTTAGTGAGCACCGGCCTTGCCCCATCTACGGTCACTACAGCCTGTTGCACAGGGGCTCCGTTGGTGTCGGTAATGGTCAACACTTGGGCATGCAATGGCAAGCAAAATGAGAGGAAAAGTATGGTATGGAACAATCTGATAATCACGGCGCGAAAGTATGACTAACCTAACCCAGCCGAATATGATAAGGTTCATCAAAACAGGTGTGTTCGCGGCTTTTTGACAAGGTGTTGACAATTGATAACTCTTGGATACGATTTTGAATTTCATGGCGTTTTTTTACGAAATTGGCTTCATGAAAACCAAGATCGTAAACACTCAGGCCAGCCACCTCATGGAAATGATTCGCGAGCAGTCGGATACCGTCCTTTCTTACGAAGGCAAAATACCGCAAATAGAACTCGATATATTGTTAGAGAATGTTCGTAAACTCTATGATGCTCTCAAAGAGTTGGAAAAGCTCAACGCTTCCGCGGATGCGCGTGAGGTAGAGGAAGCAAAGCCTGTCATTGAGTCACCCAAGACGGAGCCCGTTGTGATGGAGCTGATACCGGTTGTTGAGGAGCCAGTAGAGGTTGCTGTTGAACCAGAAAAAGAGCATCACCAACCGGAAGAATTGTTGGCTGCTTTTGAAACGCCTGTTCAGGCATCGCCCGCACAAATCACCAGCGAAGAGGTACTTCCGCAGGCAGTTTTAGCGCAAGACAAAAACAAGCCGGCTGCCAAGTCAGCCACCTTGTTCGATGAAGATGTCCCCACATTGGCTGATAAATTCACCAGCGCACCTTCTTTGCATGATCGCTTTGCTGCAGCCACTCAAGACGACAGCATATCTGCGCGTATCAAAAGCAATCCTATCGGCGACTTGAAAAAAGCAATAGGAATCAACGAAAAATTCGCCTTGATCAACGAACTTTTCGAAGGCGACATCAACGCATACAACGAATCCATCGAAGCGCTTAACACCGCCCCCGACGAAGCACAAGCCTTAACCTATCTCAATCAAACATTGGCATCCAAATACGGTTGGGACCAGCGTGGGGAGGCTTTTATGAAATTGCGCGGGTTGGTAGAGCGTCGCTATTGATTTGATGTCCGTTGTTATGAAAATCAGTTTGAAAAGGTCTTTGCTGTTGGCGATGGCTGTCGCGATGGTCGGCTCGACTCCTCAGGCCTATGCCCAATATCACCGCGAGCTGATTGAAAAACTCTGTGCACCCAAGCTGCATGGTAGAGGGTATTACAAGAATGGCGATAATAAAGCGGCTGCTTTCATCCAAAAGGAATTCAAGAAGGCGGGAGCCTTTCCCATCAACGGCCAGTATTTACAAGAGTTTTCATTTCCGGTGAACACTTTCCCCGGCAAGGTGGAGGTGGAGCTCGATCAAGTGAAGTTGCAACCCGGAAAAGATTTCATTGTGAATCCCGGATGTCCGCCAATCAATGGTCGTTTTCCTATCAAGCGCGTCACGATCCCATTCGATGCGCAATCAGATTGGAGTAAGACCTTCCTGCATTTCGATAAAATGGGTTTGGATTCCTTGGCTGCCATTACCATGGACTCGTTAATGAAGAACCCGCCCACTTGCGCAGGCATATTGATTACGCAGCGCGATAAAACGGTTTGGAGTGTAGCCACCAAAGTCGCTCCAAGGCCGGTGGTGCGTATCCAAATCGATTCACTCCAATGGCAACCGACGGAAATAGATATCCATGTCGAAAGTAAATTTGTAAACGAACACAAGGCCTACAATGTAGCTGCATATCTGCCTGGCACTTCCAATGCAGATTCATTCATCGTGTTCACCGCCCATTACGATCATTTAGGAAGAATGGGCCCCAAGGCCTTGTTTGCTGGCGCCAATGATAATGCCAGTGGCACAGCCATGATCATCGATTTGGCTCGATGGTTTTCCAAACCCGAAAATCGTCCTGCCAAATCGGTTCTATTCATTGCATTCGCCGGTGAAGAGGCCGGTTTGATCGGTTCTAAGTATTATACGGAAAGTCCGATGGTACGCTTGGATAGAATCCGCTTCCTATTGAATCTGGATTTGATGGGCAATGGCGACGAGGGCATGATGGTGGTTAATGGAGAGCTACACACAGAAGAGTTCTACATGCTCGATCGCATCAATAAAGAGAAAGGCTACTTGAAAACACTCGGCAAGCGCGGCACTGCCAAAAACAGCGACCATTACTTTTTCAGCGAAAAAGGTGTGCCTGCATTTTTCTTCTACACCAACGGAGGCTCCAAGGCCTACCACGATGTGAACGACCTACCACATCAATTACCCCTCACCCACAAAATCTACGATCAGCTTTTTGATGTCGTCGAATTCGGTGAGGGGTAATTGATGTGGCAGGTCGTT
>JBJTQS010000165.1:0-4760 GCA_046075765.1 Bacteroidota bacterium | reverse complement strand
TAACGGGGCGGATCTACGAAATAGTCAATGAATTCGAGTACGAAGTTGTTTCTGGAATCGGAGATCGGAAAGTTCTCGCTGAAAACCTTGAACAGACCTTCGTTATGCCTGTTGTCTGATGTGGTTTCCAACTGGAAGAAGTCCTGGAAAGACTTCAGCTGAATCTCGAGGAAGTCAGGATACTCGATAGCCTGTTTACTCGAGGAGAAATTGATCCTCTTAACGCTGTTCTTCAGGGGTGAGTTGTGAATTGCGGCCAAGGGACTAGGTTTTAAAGGATTATGATTTGATTCAACACACGATAAACCGTCCGTGTTACCACGTCGGTTTACAAACTATTAAAGACCTCTGCTTCCGCCGAGGCGAATGCAGAGGTCTGGACTTTGACGTCAGAGGGTGATCCTATTACTTGACTTCAACCTCAGCGCCGGCTTCTTCGAGTTGTGACTTAAGAGCGTTGGCTTCGTCTTTTGCAACACCTTCCTTAACTGGCTTTGGTGCTCCATCAACGAGGTCCTTGGCTTCTTTAAGTCCGAGGCCGGTAAGTTCTTTCACGAGCTTAACTACTGCGAGTTTGTTAGCTCCGCCTGACTTCAAGATAACATCGAAAGATGTTTTCTCTTCAGCGGCGGCTCCACCACCAGCGGCTCCGCCACCAGCTACCATTACAGGTGCTGCAGCTGCGGGCTCAATGCCGTACTGATCCTTAAGGATCTTTGCAAGCTCGTTAACTTCTTTTACAGTCAGGTTAACCAACTGTTCTGCGAATGCATTCAAATCTGCCATTTTATTGATTGTTTTTAAGTTACTAATTGATTGATTATGGGTTTTAATTTATGTGTTCGACCCGATATCCAGACAGTGGAAGCTCTACTGGAAACGGACCGCTGGTTTCTTTTATCCTCTTGATTCGAGGGTTTTGAGAATGCCTGAGAGTTTGTGGCCACCACCTTGCAAGCCGGAGATGACATTTTTCGCAGGAGATTGGAGCAATGCGATGATGTCGGCAATCAATTCGTTCTTCGACTTGAGTGAAGCCAAGGCTTCAAGCTGGTTGTCGCCGAGGAATACAGCTGAATCAATCCAAGCACCTTTTAAAACAGGCTTGTCGCTGGTTTTGCGGAAGTCCTTGATAACCTTCGCAGGAACATTACCTGTTTCGCAATACATGATGGCTGAAGTACCCTTCAATGCAGCATGCATTTCAGTATAGTCGCCTTCCAACTTATCGAGAGCCTTGCGGATCAATGTGTTTTTAGCAACGCACATTTTGATGTTCTTTTTGAAACACTCGCGACGAAGCATGTTGGTTTTCTCCACCGTAAGAGCGGAGATATCGGCTATGTAAAAGTTTCCGTATTTGTTCAGATCAACCACCAATGAGTCGATGATCTGGTTTTTTTCTTCCCTTGTCATTTTTATAGAGGAATGTAAATGTTAGTGAATAATTAACCGGCAATGGTTTTCGCGTCGATGCTGATACCAGGGCTCATTGTGCTCGACATGGAGATACTCCTGAAGTAAGCACCTTTGGCAGCCGAAGGCTTCAACTTGGCGATGGTGTTCAACAGTTCATTGGCGTTTTCGTAAATCTTTTGAGCATCAAAAGACACTTTGCCAACAGATGCGTGTATGATACCGGTCTTGTCAACTTTGAAGTCGATCTTACCAGCCTTCACCTCTTGAACAGCCTTACCAACATCATTGGTTACTGTACCGGTTTTAGGGTTTGGCATCAGGTTACGTGGACCAAGAACCTTACCTAGTTTACCAACCTTCGCCATAACTGCAGGCATGGTGATAACCACGTCCATATCGATCCATCCGCCTTCAATCTTAGAGATGAAGTCGTCCAAACCAACATAATCAGCACCGGCGTCGCGCGCTTCTTTCTCCTTGTCAGGAGTGCAAAGCACCAACACTTTAATGGTTTTACCAGTACCATGTGGAAGGGTAACGATACCGCGAACCATTTGGTTGGCCTTGCGTGGATCTACACCCAAACGTACCGCCACATCCACTGATGCGTCGAACTTGGTGTAATTAACTTCCTTAACCAATTTGGAAGCATCCATTAGGGTATATTGCTTATTGGCATCTACTTTAGATACCACAGCTTTCTGTTTTTTAGTGAGTCTTGCCATTTTCTTCGTCGTTTATAGGTTTGGATGAAGAGATCAGTTTGCTGGGAATTCGCCTTCAACCGTGATACCCATGCTGCGTGCCGTACCGGCAACCATACGCATGGCAGATTCAACAGTGAAGCAGTTCAAGTCGGGCATCTTGGCTTCGGCAATGGTTTTCACCTGTGCCCAAGAAACCGTGGCGACCTTCTTACGATTCGGTTCAGCAGAACCTGATTTCAATTTGGTGGCCTCCAACAATTGCACAGCAACAGGAGGGGTTTTGATGATGAAGTCAAATGACTTGTCGGCATAAACCGTGATGATAACCGGAAGCACTTTGCCAGGCTGGTCTTGGGTCTGTGCGTTGAAACGCTTACAGAACTCCATGATGTTAACGCCTTTGGCACCCAGGGCTGGACCGATTGGAGGTGCAGGGTTGGCGGCTCCGCCTTTAACCTGCAGTTTTATGAGGGCTGCTATTTCCTTAGCCATGTTGTTTTTTATTTAGGGGTTTCCTCCGTTTCACCCGATATATGACTGGAAGCTGACAACAGTCGGGTGTGGTTTGGAAACAGGGTTTCACTCTTTTTCCACTTGCATGTAACTTAGCTCAAGCGGTGTCTTACGTCCGAAGATTTTCACCATTACTTTAAGCTTCTTCTTTTCTTCGTTAACCTCTTCAATGATTCCGGAGAAGCTATTGAACGGACCGTCTGTAACCTTAACCGATTCACCTACCACATAGGGGTTGTGGATGATTTCTTCGGAGTCAGCCAATTCGTCTACCTTACCGAGAATTCGGTTCACCTCGGATGTTCTAAGAGGAGCGGGTGGCTCACCTTTGGAACCGAGGAATCCGATTACACCAGTTGTGTTTTCTATGATGTGTGGTATCTCACCTGTTAGGTTGGCTTCGATCAGGATATAACCAGGGAAATAACTACGTTCCTTGCTTACCTTCTTACCGTCCTTAACCTGGTAAATTTTCTCCATGGGGATGAGCACCTGCGACACTTCGTCTTCGAGCTTCAAGCGAGCAATCTCTGATTCGATGTATTGCTTCACCTTTTTCTCTTTGCCGCTGATGGCTCTGATCACATACCACTTTTTCTCGCTCATGACTTAATTGAATTAGAATGAGGAGTACAAGAGGTTCATGATAAGTTGGAACAGGCTGTCCATACCAAACACCACCAATCCGATGATGAATGAAGCAACCAATACCACGATGGCGCTAGACTGGAGCTCACTCCAGGTGGGCCAGGATACCTTGTTTACGAGTTCGTTATACGAATCGTTGATATATGCCTTGATTTTGTTCATTTCCCGGGATACTTGAATAGGTTACCAGTTTTGTGAGTGATGAGCCCACGGAGCACGGGTGGAGAGACTCGAACTCCCAGCCAACGGTTTTGGAGACCGCTACTCTACCATTGAGCTACACCCGTATTAGTCCGAACCAAGAGGACTTGTGTCCTGCTTTGAACGGTTCCGGATCGCACTCGGGAAGGCTGCTTGGGGCATCTTCCGAAGCGAACCGCAGCCGACCTCCCAAGGGCTCCTCGAGAGTATCGGCTGTGGTTTGCCGGAGTGACTGATTACTTGATGATGTCGATAACCTGACCTGCACCAACGGTACGACCACCTTCGCGGATAGCGAAACGAAGACCTTTGTCCATAGCTACAGGAACGATCAAGTTAACGGTAATGGTAACGTTATCGCCGGGCATAACCATCTCGCGACCTTCTGGCAATTGGATTTCTCCAGTTACATCGGTTGTGCGCAGATAGAATTGTGGGCGGTATTTGTTGTGGAAAGGAGTGTGACGACCACCTTCTTCTTTCTTCAAAACGTAGATCTCAGCCTTGAACTCAGTGTGAGGAGTGATGGATCCTGGCTTTGCGATAACCATACCACGACGAATATCGGTTTTCTCAACACCACGAAGGAGCAAACCTACGTTGTCGCCAGCTTCACCACGATCAAGGATCTTACGGAACATCTCAACGCCTGTAACGGTAGATGTCAACTTCTTATCCTGCATACCGATGATCTCAACCGACTCAGAAGAGTTGATTACGCCGCGCTCGATACGACCAGTGGCAACAGTACCGCGACCAGTGATTGAGAACACGTCTTCAACAGGCATAAGGAAAGGCTTGTCGATATCACGAGGAGGAATTGGAATAAATGTGTCAACCGCTTCCATGAGTTCAAGAATCTTTGGAACCCATTTGCCATCGTTGTTCAAACCACCAAGAGCTGAACCACGGATGATTGGAGTGTTATCGCCATCGAATTCGTAGAAGCTCAAAAGCTCACGGATTTCCATTTCAACGAGGTCCAACAATTCTGGATCGTCTACCATGTCAACCTTGTTCATGAACACAACGATTTTTGGTACACCAACCTGACGGGCAAGCAGGATGTGCTCGCGGGTCTGTGGCATAGGACCGTCTGTAGCGGCCACAACCAAGATAGCACCGTCCATCTGAGCGGCACCAGTAACCATGTTCTTTACATAGTCAGCGTGACCAGGACAGTCAACGTGAGCGTAGTGACGGTTTTTAGTTTGGTATTCAACGTGAGCGGTATTGATGGTGATACCCCTTTCTTTTTCCTCAGGAGCGTTG
>JBJTQS010000164.1:0-5427 GCA_046075765.1 Bacteroidota bacterium | reverse complement strand
GCCAATTATTTATCCAATGAATTAGGTACAAGAGTCGAAGTTGGACAAGTTAACATTGTTTTTTTCAACAGCATTCGCGTTAACGACCTTTATTTAGGCGATCGAAATCAAGACACCATTTTGCAGGCAAGAGAAATCAACGCTGGCATTTCAGTCTTTTCTCTGTTGGATGGAAAACTCAAACTGAATAATATTACGGTCGAAGGTGGAACAGCAAAAATCTCGAGATCAAAATCCGACCGCACATATAATTTTCAATTCCTGATCGATTATTTTTCTCCAACAAATCCCGATACTTCAAAAAAAGGATTCGAGTTTGATCCGGGCGAAATTGTTCTTAAAAACATGTCACTTGCTTACCGCGATTACAAATGGGAAGCGAGCGAAGGGGGCTCAACTGTAGACTTTGACGATATCAGACTAGATGGAATGTCTATTCGTGTTCGCGATTTTACCACCAGCGAAAATGGTTTGAAGGCGAGGATTTCCAATCTGTCCTTTGTTGAAAAGAGCGGATTCAGACTCTCAAAACTCGACACAAGACTGAGTGTCGATACTTCAGCAGCTCGGTTCGAAGAGTTGAAATTGCAAACCCCAACCACCAAACTTTCAGGTGGTTTTGAAATGAGCTATTCCGATGCAAGTGATTTTGAAGATTTCATTTCAAAAGTTGAAATGAAAGCCGAATTTGAAAACTCGACTTTAAACTCAAAAGATATTGCATATTTCGCCTCTGAGCTCAATGGTACTTCTGTAGAATTGGGGTTAAATGGCCAGATTAAAGGAACCGTTGACAACCTGCGTGGGAAAAATCTTGATTTGAAGTATGGAGAAATCACACGCATTAGAGGCAGTGTATCGATGACGGGCTTACCGGATATTGATGAAACCTATTTTGACTTAAAAATCACGGAACTTTCCACCAATTACAACGACTTATCCAAGTTACCCAAATTACCTGCAACCGGAAACGAAAAAATCGAAGTTCCTTCAGAAATCAAGAATCTAGGAATGATTGAAGTTGACGGTAAATTCAACGGATTCCTTAGCGACTTTGTCGCATACGCAAATCTTCAAACAGCCATTGGATTTTTCTCATCGGATGTAAATTTCAAGGTAAACAATGGAGTAAAAGATGCCGTCTATACAGGACACATATCAGCATCGGCATTGGATTTGGGAGCCTTATCTGGAATGAAAAAAGAATTAGGAAAATCAACCTTCAAGTTGGATATCCAAGGAAGGGGGTTGGACAGGCAACACCTTAACGCAACCTTGGCAGGAAAAATCACATCCTTGCAGGCTTACGGTTACAATTATCAAGCAATTGACCTTAACGGTAAATTCAAAGACAAGGTTTTTGATGGAAAACTAAATGTGGATGACCCAAACCTATCGATGGATTTCGCTGGACTTATTGATTTGAAATCAAAGCGCCCATCCTATGTTTTCAATGTGGAAATGTACGAAGCGCGGCCTTCAATACTTGGATGGACGAATCGTGATCCAAACTCTAAGCTGACTTTCAGTGCTGACGCAAGCTTACAAGGCAACAACATCGATGATTTTTCAGGAACAGGATTGGTGAGCAAACTCTCCTATTCTGAAAACGGAATAGACCTGGAATTCGACGATCTTACACTGATTGCCGAAGACGCTCCTGGAAAAGAAAACGTATTATCCATAGAATCCGATATTTTGGATGCAGAGCTAAGGGGAGAATTCACGCGTTCAAAGCTAATGGATAACATGAATGACATCCTCGGCTTTTACTTGCCCTTGATCAAACAACAAGAAACCAAATTGCCACCTCTGGCAAATGCAACTTTCAATATAACGCTGAAAAATACAGCGGAATTTTTACAAATCTTCTACCCTGATTTGAAGATCAGCGATGGAACCCACATAAACGGCTCAATAAAGAGCGAGAACAAAGATGTAATTCTTAATATCAAATCCGACAGTATTTCGTTTGACATGGCCACCTTCGAAGGGGTAGATGTAAATATCAACACAGGTAAAAGGGACGTTAATTTCATAAACAATTTCAAGAACATCATTATCAACGATACCCTTGTGTTCGTGAACCCATCCATTACAGGATCGACCGATAAGCAACTGACAGTTTTTAAAATCTCATCAGAATCAAGAGACACAAACATCAATGATTTGAATATTTCCGCTGAAGCCAGATATACAACGGATGGCAAAACCAATATTCGTGTCATAGAATCCGACATAACCTTAAACGGCAAAAGCTGGGGCATTCAAGGACAAAACAACATCACCCTGGATGGACCTTCGGCAACCATTTCGAATCTGGGTATGTCATCTGGTGACGAGTCGGTTAGTTTGGATGGCATCTTGTCTAAATCAATAAACGACAAATTGAAATTGCAATTCAATAATTTCAAAACTGAAATGTTGAACCCCTTGCTTGCCGTATATGATTTTGGCATGTCGGGGACAGCTACGGGTAATGCGGAAATATCCGGATTGCTATCAAAGCCCGGAATAAGCTCAACCTTAAATATCAAAGAGCTTGCTGTTTACCAAGACACATTAGGAGATGCGGAAATCAATCTTGATTTTGATGCGGCTAAGAAAGAGATTGATATTTCAGCGACTGTTGATCGCGGAGGTGCAAAAAGCATAGGAGTTAATGGCACCTACTACATTTTGGATCCTGAAGATCGAATGGACTTCAAGATCTCATTGCAAAAGACCGGACTCGCAGCATTCTCAAGATATGCCGAGGGAATCATTTCCGATTTGCGCGGGAAAGCAACTGGAGAATTACGTTTAAGTGGCAATTTCAAAAAACCATTATTGACAGGCAAAGTCAGGTTACTTCAGACCAGCTTTCTATTCGACTACCTAAACACTCGATATAGCTTATCAGATGAAGTAGAGTTCACAGATCGATACTTCAGGATCAATAACCTGACGGTAAACGATGAAAATGGCAATCAAGCCAAGGTTGACGGATATGTTTACCACAACCACTTGAGCGACTTCAATTTGAAATTCGACATTACAACCAGCAACTTTCAAATATTGAATACCGGTCCGAAGCAAAACGAGCTATATTACGGAAAAGGCTATGGGTCTGGAAAGGTCAAGGTCTATGGGCCATTGGATTTGATACACATATCCATGGCCTTGAAAACCGAAAAGAATACAGCAATATACATCCCACTATCAAACCCTGAAGAAGTAACTCAAAGCGGATTCATCAATTTTATCCAAAAAGACATCGCACAAAAATCGAATCAATCACAGGAAAACGAATTCTCAGGGATAGAGTTGGAATGTGAGCTATCGGTTACACCTGATGCGGAAGTACAACTTATTTTCGATTCAAAGATTGGTGACATCATCAAAGGACAGGGCAATGGAAACCTCAGAATGCGTGTGGATCGCCTCGGCGACTTCAAAATGTTCGGTGATTTCCAAGTTGAATCCGGCGACTATCTTTTCACACTGCAAAACCTTATCAATAAAAAATTCATCATTAGTCCGGGAGGAACCATCAAATGGACTGGTGATCCCTATGATGCGGTTTTAGATATCCAAGGCATTTACAAACTGCGGACAAGCTTGTATGACTTGATTAAAGACAGCACGTTAACTCAGCGCATACCAGTTGAGGTTCATTTGAAATTAAAAGATAAACTTTTCAATCCCGCGCTGGAATTTGATGTGGTTATTCCAGACATCGACCCCACTGCCCAGGCCGTTCTTAGCAGATACATTTCAACTGATCAGGAAAAAAGCACACAGACCATGAGCCTTTTGGTTTTAAACCGTTTTGCGCAAGCAAACGATGTTCAAAGTCAAAGCGGATCATCGTCAAGTGGCTTGGGCGCCAATGCGGCAGAACTTCTGTCTCAACAGCTCAGCGTATGGGCATCACAAATCAGCGATGCGTTTAACCTTGGCGTAAACTATAGGGCTGCTGACGCTTTCAGTCAGGAAGAATATGAACTGGAATTATCTACCCGACTTTGGAATGACCGGATAACCATTGATGGAAACGTAGGGCTTTCGGATAACAAACGAAACACAACCTCTGGGCTTGTGGGAGATTTCAACGCAGAGGTCAAGGTGAGCAAAGATGGCAGATTTCGATTCAAAGTTTTTAACAAGAGCATAAACAACATATTGACAGATTACAATTCGCCTTATACGCAGGGGATTGGTATCCTATACCGCAAGGAGTTCGAAAACTTCCAGGATCTTTTCAAAAAATCCAAAGATTTCCAAGCTCTTCAATAGAATTGCATTATACTGATATTCAGATTATTGACACTTCTATTTTGAAAAAATCATCCAGATTTTTTTTTGTAAACAATTAAGGGATGAAACTTAACTGATTTTGATACCAATACGCTATTTTTGAAAGCATCACGACTTAAGAATTAAAAGAACCAATAACTGTCGAATGAAATCAACGATTAGCTTTTGCATCTTGTTTTGGTTGTGTTTGGCATTGGACTCGCAATCCTCGCAAGCACAAGTTGTTTTAAAGGGAATAGTAAAAGATGCTAAAACAGGAGAAACATTGATAGGTGCTAATGTTGTGGTGAAGGGCACGACGATTGGCGCACAAACTGATTTTGACGGGAAGTTCAGCTTCAATTATAATGGAACGCTACCTACGACGCTAACCGTATCCTATGTTGGATACTTAGCACTTGAACAGGTTGTCAATGGCAAAGAGTCTTCAATCATTATGCGTTTGAAAAGCAACGAGGTCTTGCTTAAGGATGTTGAAGTGGTGGGAAGCAGGATTTCAGAAAAACAGAAGGAAGCACCATTGACGGTTGAATCGATGGATTTGATTGCCATCAAAGAAACTCCAGCTGCGAATTTTTATGAAGGATTAGGCCAACTGAAAGGTGTAGACCTTACCTCAGCCAGCATTGGATTCAAAATCATTAACACACGAGGTTTTAACTCTTCCTCCCCTGTTCGTTCACTTCAAATCATAGATGGTGTTGATAATGCATCTCCGGGATTGAATTTTTCGCTTGGTAATTTTTTGGGCGCTTCAGATTTAGATGTTAGTAAGGTAGACTTGGTAGTGGGTGCCAGTTCCGCGTTTTATGGACCCAATGCGTTCAACGGGGTGATCAGTATGAATACCCGTAATCCTTTTTACACCCCAGGACTTGAATACTCGTTTAAAACAGGGAACCGCGGATTGATGGAACATGCTGTCAGATTTGCAGATGTTATCCCTGGAAAAAAAGGATATGACCGATTTGCATACAAGCTTAATCTGTTTTATTTAAATGTGAATGATTGGGAAGCGAATAACCTTTCTCCTACCCCTCAATCCAAATCGAATTTCGAAAACCCTGGGGGGTATGATGCAGTTAACATTTATGGTGATGAGTATGTAAACGGTTTAGATTTCACAAA
>JBJTQS010000163.1:0-6743 GCA_046075765.1 Bacteroidota bacterium | reverse complement strand
TGTATTTCGCTGATGGATTTTGCGATATACAACAAATGGGGACAGTTGGTGTTTCAGACGAAAGACCCTGGTGCATGTTGGGATGGCACCTTCAATGGCAAGGATCCGGAGGTGGGTGTCTATGCCTACAGGTTGTATGTGAAGCAGCTGGATGGATTGGAAATCAAAAAAAACGGTAATATTAGTTTAATACGTTAATTTCATTTTTATGAAAAGAATTAAATCGACATTTTTATTTATGTGCTTGTTGCTTTCATCCATTGGATTGTATTCGCAGGATGTTCATTACTCTTTTCCTCAGGTAAATGGCTTGGTATTGAACCCGGCGCTTGCCGGTGCGAATTTTAAGCAAGAAGCTTCCATGAATTATCGGATTCAGTGGAGCTCCATCGGCGATCCGTATCGTACAGCCTCAGCAGGGTATCACGCAAGACTGTCGAAAAATAGCAGAAGATCAGATAATTTTTTGGCTGCAGGATTGCAGTTTGTCTCCGACAAGGCGGGAGCACCATCCGTTTCCACCACTAACATTTCTTTTGTTGTTGCCAGTCATGTGCGCGTGGGTATGGAAAGCACGCTCGGGGTTGGTGTGAATCTTGGATTCGGCCAACGATCATTAGAGCGAGGGGTAGGACAATGGTCCAGTCAATACAACGGAAACTTCTATGATCCAAGCATTGGTAGTGGGGAGACATTCGAAAACGGTTCTTTCAGGTATTTTGATGCAGGAATTGGTTTGTTGTACACTTACGGTAGAAGGCGTAATACTATTGCAAATAACAGTGATTTGTTAATCAATGCAGGTGTTTCTGCCTTTCATTTGAATCGCCCCAATTTTTCTTTTGTTGAGCTCGAGAACGATCGTTTGCCAATCCGCTATAGTGCTTTTGCAAACTCGGAAATCGCTCTCGGGGCTGTAAATGGAGCTGTAATGCCAGGATTTTATTTCCATAAGCAGGCGGGATTTCGTGAGCTATTGTTAGGCGCCTATTATAAAATAAAGTTGGTAGATGAGACCAGATATACGGGTTTTAACAAGCCTCTATCTTTATCGGCAGGACTCTTCGGCAGGGTAGGAGATGCCGCTATTGCCAAACTGATGGTGGATTGGGAACAATACTCGTTTGGGTATTCATATGATTTCAACACATCAGGATTAAATCGATACAAGAACGGCATCGGTTCACATGAGGTGTTTTTGCGTTTTACAGCTGCAGAACTCAGGCCGGGAAGATCTTCTCGCTACTGATTCGTAATTCAAGTGGCCAATTTTGCCGTATTGATTTCTCCCAAATATTATTTTTTGGTCATGGGTTGCAAACATCACAATATGTTGGATCTTCCGATTGCTTGTTGTCGGGGAATAGTTTTTCCGATTGGTGATTACAACCGCAGCAAACATAATGGTGACTTAAAATTGAACGAGTTGGCGAACCACACATACGGCATGGCAGTCCTTTTTTCATCTCTTTCAGGGCGAAGCCAGGCAATTCACACTGCGGACAGCAGGATTTGATTTTATTTATCAAACCTTGAACTACTTTTTTAATTACATTCATGCGGGTGGGGTTATGCATTGCTCTCATGTCTGTTTCAGCATACACAGATCCGCAGTTGTTTTTGATAAACGCATATTCCGAATATAATCCGCTCCATGTTGTAATGCCTTTTCTTATTTGAGCTGTACCTTCTTTTGATTCGCGAAGGATGATGGCATGGGTTGGAAATCCACATGATTTGGCAAACGACTCCAAATCATCTTTGCTTTCCACCGCTTTTGCATTGAAGTTGGTGTCAAAACTGATTTCGCGGTGTGCAACTTCAATACGGTGCTTCCTGTCTATAAAGACAAGTAGTTCTTCATTTGCGGCAACAAACCAAAAATTAGGATGGGGCCCGAAGGAGCCCTCGCTAGCTATAGCTAAGTCACATCCGTGGACATTCATGGCCAATTCGCATTTTTTTCTTGCAGCCGTCAGTGGGTCGTCAACCCTTTTTGTTTCACCGCTAAAAGTCCCAAACAAATCTGTGTCTATCAGGTTGGATCCAAAGCAATGTACTCCAAGTGCCTCATTAACTGGCACGGCAATAACTTCCTCCTTGCGGTGTTTGGTAGCTACCACAAGTGGTCTGGACTTGAATATCCCAATTCCAAGTATTGGCTTGTCCATGTTAAGTCAAAGTCATGATTTTGGAAAATACATATCCCCTCAGCTGACCAATCAGTCCTGTTGATGCTTGGAATTCAAACAAATCAGAAATGCGAAAGGTGTATATCCGCCGCTATCCAATATTATTGTCCTTGACCAAGGGAGAAGCCCGGTTTGCCGTCAAAAGAATACAGGTTCTCCGTTTTTATCACATCGATTTTAAAACTTTCTGCTGAACGCAGAAGTTCAACGATATCGATTTTGTTCATGTTGGAACCAACAGTTGGTTTGAATCTACATCTCCAATGGTCGGTGCAAAAAGTTTCCGGAAAACCATCAGGATAAACTTTGATACCACGGTTGGTAATCATGCTCAAAGCTACTTTTTCGGAATCAAGTTGCTTGACTATTCCCGCCAATTCATCAGGGTTTGAGCCATGCCAATGAACAAACAAATCTATACCAACCAGCTCCTTGTTTGCTGGCTTTCTCCTAGTGTACTTGGGAAGATTGATTTGAGATTTCGAATCGTAGGTAACCGATTTCAATTGAGTCGGTTTCTGCCCCAGGTTGGTCATCACTGCTTGGGCAAATTCTTTAGTGCCACTTTTTCGCGGCTGCTGCCTTCTTTGTATATGTCATAAGTGTGTATGCCATCCTCGATGGTTTTCAACCATGCGTTTTGTACTTTCTCGGCTACTTCGGTTTGGCCGATGTGGTTCAGCATTTGTATGGCGCCTTGTAGCAGTCCTGAGGGATTGGCCATGTTCTGCCCCGCCCTACGGGGAGCTGACCCGTGAATGGCTTCGAACATCGCGCATTCTTCTCCAATGTTGGCGGATCCGGCTAAGCCAACGGAGCCGGCAATCTGAGCAGCCACATCACTTAAGACATCGCCGTAAAGATTTGGCATCACAATTACATCAAATGCTTCTGGAGTGTCTGCCATCTTCGCGGCACCGATATCGATAATCCAGTGCTCGTTTTCGATTTGAGGATATTCAGCGGCAATCTCGTTGAATACTTGATGGAACAAACCATCTGTTTGCTTCATGATGTTGTCCTTGGTGAAGCAGGTGACCTTTTTCCTACCGTACAACTTGGCATATTCAAAGGCATATCTGACGATTTTCTCGCAACCTGGACGGCTGATCAGCTTCAGGCATTGTACCACTTCATCCGTTTGTTGATGCTCGATGCCGGCGTACAAGTCCTCTTCGTTTTCGCGAACGATGACTATGTCCATCTTGGGATGCTTGGTCTGTACAAACGGATGCAAACTAACGCACGGTCTGATGTTGGCGTACAATCCGAGGAATTTCCTGGTCGTCACGTTAAGACTTTTATATCCACCTCCTTGAGGGGTGGTGATAGGTGCCTTGAGGAAAATCTTGTTTTTTCTGATTACATCCCAAGACTCTTTTGATATTCCTGAAGTGTTTCCGGATAGGTACACCTTTTCTCCGACTTCGATCTCATCGATTTCTAATTTTGCGCCAGCGGCTATGATGATGGCCATAGTTGCGTCCATGATTTCGGGACCAATGCCGTCCCCTTTTGCGATTGTTATTCTTTGCATTTTTTTGGGTTTTGCGCAAAAATGCGGCTTTTTAAGTATAAATTAAAATATATATTTGCAATGATAAGTATAAATAAAAATTATGAATTATACATTGAACCAGTTGCGCATTTTCCAAAAAGTGGCGACTACCTTGAACATCACCAAGGCCGCGGCTGAACTTCATTTAACTCAGCCAGCGGTGTCAATACAGTTGGGTAAGTTCCAGGATCAATTCGACCTGCCTCTGCTGGAGATAGTTCACAAAAGGATATACATCACTGACTTCGGTCTTGAGATATTGGATTCTGCGAACAAGATCTTGGAGGAGGCCAACGGCATTCGTAACAAGATGCACGCATTCAAAGGACAACTTACAGGTAAACTGAGGTTCTCGATTGTCTCAACAGCCAAATACATTGCGCCTTATTTTCTTTCTGATTTCATGAAAGATCGCCCTGGTATCGAATTGGTTATGGATGTCACAAACCGGCAGACGGTATTGGATAACCTGGAAAGAAATGAGGTGGATTTTGCTTTGGCTAGCGTGTTGCCCGAGAAGCTCAAAGTTGAAAAAGTTGAACTTGTGCAAAACAAGTTGTTCGTAGTTGGGAATATGGAACGCAATTTCGGTTCGAAGCAGAACAGCGGTGCCGTTTTTGAAAAGATCCCACTGATATATCGCGAACGTGGTTCGGGCACAAGAATGGTTATGGAAAAGTATATTAAAGGGGCACGACTTCCAGTTACCAAGAAAATGGAACTTACAAGCAATGAGGCGGTCAAGCAAGCCGTGATTGCCGGTTTAGGATATTCCATAATGCCTCTGATCGGTATCAGAAACGAGCTGTTGAACAAGCAGCTTCAAATCATACCCGTCAAAGGGTTTCCAATAAAATCCACATGGAGCTTGATATGGTTGAAGAATAAAAAACATACGTTACCATCCAAGGCATATTTGGATTATCTGAAAACTGAAAAGCAGAAAATCATTGATAGCAAATTCGATTGGTATGAGAATTTTTGAAGGGAGATGCCTTTAAATTCCCTAATTTTAAACGCTGATTAAACTCTATTTTTAAGTCAAATTTCAGTTCCCAAATCTTTATCCAATATGTCTATAGGATTTACCCTCCAAAACTCCGTCGGTTGCATCACCCTTAACCGGCCTGATGTGTTGAATAGTTTCAATCGTGAAATGGCATTGCAGTTGCAAGATGTGCTGCGTCAGTGTCAAGATGATGCCAATGTTAGAGCCATTCATTTAACAGGTGCAGGTAGGGCGTTTTGTGCCGGGCAGGATTTGGCGGAGGCTATTGCTATTGATGGACCTGGTTTGCGCACCATAGTTTCCGAACATTACAACCCTATTATATCACTCATTCGTGAAATTGAAAAGCCTATTGTTTGTGGCGTAAATGGTGTTGCCGCAGGTGCCGGGGCGAACATCGCTTTGGCATGCGATATTGTTTTCGCTGCTGCATCCGCTTCGTTCATTCAGGCGTTTTCCAAAATCGGCCTCATACCCGATAGCGGTGGCACATTCTTCCTCCCTCGACTGATCGGCATGCAACGCGCTACTGCTTTGATGATGCTGGGCGATAAGGTTTCGGCTAACGACGCCGTTCAGATGGGTATGATTTACAAGTCTTGTGATGATGATAAGTTGATGAGTGAATCTATTGAGTGCGCAACCAAATTGGCTGCAATGCCTACAATGGGATTGGGTTATACCAAACGCGCATTGAATCGTTCCATGACAAATGATTTGGAACAACAACTTGCCATGGAGGAGGAGCTACAGGTTTTGTCGGGTCTTACTTACGATTATAATGAGGGCGTAGCTGCCTTCCTTGAAAAACGCAAACCAATATTCAAAGGCGAATAATATGCAACAACCAATCAAGATCGGTGTGGCTGGTGCCGGAGCCATGGGTACAGGTATCGCCCAAGTGGCTGCAACGGCTGGCCATCCAGTGGTGATATACGACCCGTATGAAACATCCTTGGGCAGGTCGAAAAGTATTTTGGATGGCGATTTCGCTAAGTTGGTTTCCAAAGGGAAATTGGATCAGTCCAAGGCCACATCCATCCGAAATGTAATAACACATACATCCAATTTGGATGATTTGAAAGGTTGCGGTATCGTGATTGAAGCCGCCGTTGAAATGATGGAAGTTAAGAAAAAGCTATTTGCCGATTTGGAGTCCGTTGTAGATGATGATTGCATCTTGGCAACCAATACATCCTCATTGTCTGTTATTGCCATCGCTGCGGCTTGTTCGCACCGTTCGAGGGTTGTTGGAATCCATTTTTTCAATCCAGCCGCCATCATGCCCTTGGTAGAAATCATTCCTGCCTTCACAACAGCAGAATCTGTTTATCAAAATTCGAAAGCGCTGATTGATTCTTGGGGTAAGACAACCGTGAAAGCCAAGGATACTCCCGGCTTCATTGTAAACCGAATCGCCCGACCTTTTTACGGGGAGGCAATCAAAATTTATGAAGAAGGCATTGCTTCGTTTGCCGATATCGACCATGCCATGCGCTCAATCGGCGGATTTAGAATGGGACCTTTCGAATTGATGGACATGATTGGGAACGATATCAATTTCAGCGTTACTGAAACGGTTTGGAGACAGATGTTTTACGATGCGAGGTACAGGCCATCCATCACGCAGCAGCGACTATCCGAAGCAGGCCTGTTAGGAAAGAAATCGGGTAGGGGGTATTATGATTATGCCGAAGGTGCAACCAAACCTGAGCCTACAGCCGACGATCGTAAATTGCAATATATATTCAATCGGATCCTGTGCATGCTCATCAACGAAGCTGTTGACGCTCTTTATTTAGGTATTGCAAGTCGCGACGATATTGAAACGGCAATTACCAAGGGTGTAAATTATCCCAAGGGTTTATTGCGCTGGTGCGATGAGTTAGGCGCCGCGCATGTATTAGACACCATCAACCGCATGCATGCCGACTATTTGGATGATCGGTACAGGCCATCGCTGCTGCTGAAAAAATCAGCTGCC
>JBJTQS010000162.1:0-3035 GCA_046075765.1 Bacteroidota bacterium | reverse complement strand
GAAGGGTGGCAGTACCAGTAGCAGTAGGCAGCGGCGGAGGGCGGTTTAAAAAGTAGCAGTGGCAGTAACAGTAGCAGTAGGCAGCGGCGGTAGTCTGATAGCTATCGGACGGTGGCGGGAGCGGGAGGCGAGAGGCGGGAGGCGGATGATGTCACTTGTTACATGTCACTTGTCACCCTTCGACAGGCTCAGGGCGGCGCTTGTTACATGTTACTTGTTTAATAGTGCTAGTAGGTCGGATTGAATGGCCTGTTGCTTGTCGCGGGCATACCAGCGATGGAGCTCCTCAGCATAATTATCAGCAGTAGCGGGGTCGGATTTTAGCTTTGAAACCAACGCCTGTGCTTCTTTGGGGCGCGGACCCCAGGTACCTAGAACCTTGAACTGTGAATCCAGCTGAATCAATATGGGGATAGAACGGCTTGTGCCATTGGTGAGGTGGGCGTTCATGAGCTCGGGGTTTTGATCGCGATAGGCGAGCCTTAGTTCGATGCACCCAGTGGATGCCTCAGCTACACGGGCAATCACCGGAAGGGATTGCGATACATCGCCACACCAAGGCTCAACTATCAGAAGCCAATAAACCTTGTGGCTCAAACTTGCTGCTACATTGAGGATTGCCTCCGAAGGGTGGTAATGCTGATAAACCCGTGTGGTGCGCTGCCAGTTCAATGGCAGATATTGGGCATAGCTGGCGTATTTGCTATCGGGGCCACTTTCCATTGCCGTTTTGAATTCCGCCAAGTATTGTTCAAACCCAATGGCGTTGTTAAAATGGGATTGATAGGGCTCTGGAGACAAAATTGGACTTGTTAATTGGCACAAAAATAACTCGTAATAAAACAACAGAGGACCCAAAATGATGATTCACATACTGATATCAGAATCATATTATTGCATTGATGACGGTAAGATGATTAACTTTAGATGTTATTTATTGTTTAGAACACAAATTTTTCAACTAAAATGGACAGGCGAAGATTCATAAAAGGCTCGGCCATTATTGGAGCAACCGTTGCCGTACCCGAGATACTGAAATCAGCTTCGGGAATGGAAAACTCGAAAAACGCACGTCGGGTTTATAGATTGCTTAATGCCAACAAATCGATGGTAGGCACTTTGCCTGTTTTGCGTGCATTCGCAGGCGATCATAACGACTATGTTTCTCCCTTTGTGTTTTTCGATGAATTTGGTCCAGTAAAAGTGAACCCGAACGACAAACCATTAAAGGTTGAAGCTCATCCGCACGCAGGTATTGCCCCTACCACCTATTTCTTAGAGGGTAGTGGCCACCATCGCGACAGCTTGAATTATGATTTCCAGATCTCCAAGGGTGATTTCATGCTGTTTACCGCAGGCAAAGGTGCTATTCACATGGAGGAGACTGGAGCGTCGTTGTACAAGGATGGAGGCATATACCATGGTTTCCAGATATGGTTGAACCTTCCTGCCAAATTCAAATACCTGGATCCTTCAACGCAGTTGTATAACCCAGGCCAGATGGCCAAGGTGGAACGCGAAGATTTCTCTGCCAATGTGGTCATGGGCGAACTGTTCGGTTCCAAATCTTCTGTTGATCCCAACTTCCCCGTTTTTTATTTCCACATCAAGATGAAAGCCGGTTGCAAACTTGAAATACCGGTAGATGCCTCACACAATGCGTTTACTTATGTCATCAACGGAAGTGTTGAAACCGAAGGTCGCGTTAAAGCGGATGCCAACCAGGTTATTCTGTTCGAACGTGACAGCGACTTGATTCGATTGTTCAGCGCTGATGATGCAGAGATTTTACTCTGCGGCGGCCAACCGCACAACGAACCTGTTTTTGCTTACGGTCCTTTTGTGATGAATAATGAAGAGCAAATCCGCAGGTGCTTTGCCGATTACCAGGCAGGTAGAATGGGAGATCCGTATAGGGTGAACGGAGAAAATTGATGGACGACGTACGATGGACGACGTACGATAGACGACTTGCCCTGAGTTCATCGAAGGGTGGACGATTTACGACGTACGATGGACGACTTGCCTTGAGCTTGTAACTTGTCACCTGTCACCCGCCTTTGGCGAGGCAAGCTTGTAACTTGTAACTTAGTACCTACAGACATTAGAAAAGCTGCAAGTAAAGCCAAATAAAAAAAGCATGCTAAAAGTCAGACGCAACTCAAGCAATTGGCAATACTTTAGCATCAGAATTTACTACCGCATATCTTACAAGATAAATGTACTTTTTGACACCAGCTTCGCATAATCGGTATAAATCATCAAATCATACCTGCCCTTAGGCCAACCTTTAACATTCAAGTCAACGGGTAGCTTATGCATGCCAGGTCCCATACCTGATTCTTTGGCAAGTACGGTTACCACTTCACCCGTGCTGGAGCGGATGTTTATTGTAACCACAGCGTCATTGCGCAAATAGTACTCCACAGTCCCCAATAGCCTCTCGGGGATATTGGAGAAAAGTCGAGCGGTATCCTTTTGATACGAAAGCATATACCAAGGCATTTGTTCTCCCTTTACATTGCATACCAATTGCCTCAAGGGTCGAACTAACTTCTCATCTTCACTATAAATGGAGCTAACAGGCAAGTTGTCGGACAAACACCAAACGGCATGTTGAGAGGCGCTATATGGAAAGTCGTTCTGATGTATAAGTGTGGCTAGACGAATCCAACTATCGGGAGCCATGTAGCCAATGTCGTATTGGGCTCTATCAGCAGGTCCACGATCATGAACCTGACAACAAAATCCCAACAAATCCTGCTCAACCTTACCGAGTGGAACAATGGTAATCATACGCTCATCGCCAATAAACCAATCTTGATAAACGGAATCTTTAGCAACAAACCTGCGACCCGGCTCAATCCAAACCTTCAGCGAGTCAGCAGTCTTGTTCTCCAATGTTACAGGTTGCAAAAGTTTGGATAGCACAGTTGCCTGGCTTGCGGGCTGAGGGCAGTGTGCTGTCCAGCAATGCAATTGAAGTCGGCTATCATGCTGCTGTCTTTCCACCCCACGACCTGGTACCCTTTAAC
>JBJTQS010000161.1:0-3224 GCA_046075765.1 Bacteroidota bacterium | reverse complement strand
CAAAACATAGTAATGGTTTGGAACCGGTTTCCCTTTTTTAATGATTTGAGAGGCATGAATTGAGCCGGAATTGTAAATGCTGTCAATGTGCTTGCTACTCACATTTTCCAAAATACTGCTACCCGAATAGAGTCCCTCAAGGTCTTTGATTTTGCCTGTCTTATAGTCCTCCGCTTTCAAATTCAGCGATTTAGCTTTCAGTCGAAGATTGATGTCTTTGGAGACCAGAATGACTTTGCGTCCTGGACTGGTTTCTGCCAAATAAAGAGCGGCATTCAATATATTGTGGTCTGCCTTTTTCTCACCGAAAACCTTGTTGGCATCCACCGTGGCATGTTCCATCATCAAGACCCGTATCATGCCCTTGGTGGGGCCGTTCAGCGGTATCCAATCCTGCAACGAATGTTGCCCTGAAAGCTTGTCGATGTTTCGAATAAATTCCCGCGCCTCAAAATTGATGACATCATTACCCTTTTTAAATCGGTCGATTTCTTCAAGTACCGTGATCGGGATGGCTACATCATGTTCTTTGAAGTTATGGATAGCATTATGGTCGAATAGTATAGCGGATGTGTCAAGGACAAATATTTTTCTTTCACTGCGGTTCGGCATAAGCGGCGGTTTACTGGGTGTGCAACTGTAAGAACGATCATATCAAATGTAATGACCTTGTTTTGGGAATAGGGTTGGGTGGGGGGCTCCACATATCGACAAAGGCCTGTTAACAACCCCGGATTCAATGAAAATGATTATCTTTGAGCACTATAAAATTTTTCAGCCCTTTGATGAACATCGGTTTTGTGGAACCGGCCTTCCTGACGGCCCTTGCGCTAATAGCCGTCCCAATTATTGTTCATCTATTCAATTTTAGGAAATTCAAGGTCGTTTACTTTACCAATGTTTCGTTCCTCAAGGAATTGAAGGAGGAGACCAACTCACGATCCAAACTCAAGCATCTGTTGGTGTTGGCTAGCCGAATCCTGGCGATTGTTTTCCTGGTTTTTGCCTTTGCTCAACCATTCATACCACGGGCTCAAGGCACCAAATCCTTCCCTGGTAATGTGGTTAGCATTTATGTCGACAATTCCTTCAGTATGGAGGCGTTAGGTACCAAAGGCACTCGGACTGAAGAAGCTACTAACATAGCGCGCGACATTGCAAAGTCTTACAAGCCCTCAGATCGATTCCAACTGTTAACGAACGATTTCGATCCGGCTCACCAACGACTGATTAGTCGCGAGGAATTCCTGTCTGCTTTAGATCAAATCGAGCTGAGTCCTGCCACTCGATCGGTTTCTGAGGTTTTATCACGCCAAACCGATTTGCTCAATACGGGTGGCTCATCCAATAAGCTGGCCATTCAGATTTCCGATTTCCAAAAGTCGACCACGAATTTGGCTGGTATCAAACCAGATTCAACAATCAGCGTTTTGCTGGTTCCTATCGGATCTGCTGATGCCGATAACATATCTGTCGACTCTTGTTGGTTAGCCTCTCCTGTGGTGCAGCCCGGACAAATTACAGAGGTAAATGTACGGGTTCGAAATTATGGCACTTCAGATATCACTTCTGTTCCTCTTAAGTTTATCGTTAATGGATCGCCCAAATCAGCTGCAAGTGTAGATGTAGTGGCTGGCTCCTTCAAGGATTTAACACTCACCTTCACTCCAAACGATACGGGTTGGTACAATTGCGAGGTTTCATTGGAAGACAATGCGGTGTTGTTCGACGACAAATATTATTTCTCCATGCATGTTGAGCCATCCGTGTCGATGGTTTGTATAAATGGTCAATCTGCAGGATCTTATTTTCGATCACTTTTCCCTCAAGAAGGATATTTTAAACTTCAAGATTTTACCGAAAAGCAAGTCAATTATGGATCACTTTCCCAAGCTCGTGTAGTAATATTGAATGAGGTTCGCCAACCCTCCAGCGGTATGGTGGCCGAAATCGATAAGTTTGTGAAAGGTGGAGGAGTTGCAATCATCATTCCCGATTCAATGGCAAGTACTGAAACCTATTCGGGCCTATCCAACACACTTGGGGTGGCTAACATAGGTCCACAACGTATTGCACCCGACAAAGTTGATCGTTTGCAAACAGATGATCCGGTATTTGCTGGTGTCTTTACCGGCAGAAATGGTGTTGGAGCTTCAACCGACTTACCTGTGGTGAACCGTTCCTTTCAGCTCAATGGAGGTGTCCCCGAGATATTGCTGAAGCTTCGCAGCGGTGAGCCTTATCTCAATCGTTACAGGGTAGGGGCAGGAAGTGTGTATATGCTTGGGTCTTCATTGAGCGGGGAGATGTCTGGCTTGTCGAAGCATGCCATTTTCGTTCCCATCTTCTATAGGATGGCATTACTCGCCACCAATCCCCAAGCGCTTGCCGTGTCCATTGGGTCAGATGCAAGCCTGGA
Source organism: Bacteroidota bacterium (assembly GCA_046075765.1). Classification (GTDB taxonomy): domain Bacteria; phylum Bacteroidota; class Bacteroidia; order AKYH767-A; family OLB10; genus JALRAP01. The sequence continues at coordinate 805 of JBJTQS010000161.1, read as the reverse complement.
TATTACTGCTGGTGGTTTTTCGGGTGATCGTATTTTCAAAATTAAAGGCGGTGTTAATGGAGCAGAATTCATTCCGACGCATCGTGTGTTAGGCTCCATGGTCAAGATTAATTTTGGAAATACAATTAGAGATGCCGGTGCTTACCAGTTGAGCCTCGATGGTGAATTGGTTTCAAATCCATCATTTAATTACAACAGGGCTGAGTCTGTAATGTCGTTCAATGATGTAGATATGCTTTCAGAGCAAATAGGAGAGGCCCGGCTTGCCAATTTCAAAGTCGATGCCACATCAGGTGCTAAGGCACTTGCGGGAACACTAGACTCAACAGGTGTTCCGCTTTGGAAATACTGCATCATTCTTGCTTTGTTATTTTTGACTATTGAAATACTCTTACTCAAATTTTGGAAAACATGAGACTCCTGCTCAGAAATGTACGGATCATCGGTTCCGGAAAAAACGAAAAACCCACGGATATTTTAATTGTGGATGGTGTGATTAATACCATTTCTTCAGAAATCAAGGAGGGTTACGATCGTGTTTTTGATGTGGATGGTGCATGTGTTTCGCCAGGATGGTTCGATTTGAGGGTTAATTTCCGTGATCCAGGCGATGAGCATAAGGAGACCATTTCCAGTGGACTTACTGCCGCGGCTAAAGGAGGATTTACAGATGTTTTATTGATGCCTTCCACAACTCCACCGATTCAATCCAAAACTGATATCGAATATGTGAAGTCAAAAGCTCAGGGACGATTGGTAAATGCTCACCCTGCTGGTTGTTTATCTCAAGGCAGGGAAGGAAAAG
>JBJTQS010000160.1:0-5435 GCA_046075765.1 Bacteroidota bacterium | reverse complement strand
GTTTGCTCATTGGTCAGCGACTTTCCGCCACCATGTTTGGCCCAAGCTTTATTGTAAATAACTGTGAAATCCGCTGCGTATTTAGCCAGATTGTTTTTTCGAATATGCTCAGCATGAAAATTGCCATCGGCTATCAATCTGTCATGTGCTTCCTTGAATTTAGGATCCAATTCATCATTCGGTTTCAATGCAAAGCAAAGCTGCTCATAGTAAGTATGGAAACCGTATGATTCAAACAACTTTTGGTAATAGGGCGGATTGTAATTCATACAATAAACCGGCTCGTAAAAACCCTCTACCAGCAACCCCCACCAACGATCTCGTTCACCAAAATTGATTGGACCATCCACCGCCTCCATACCTTTGGATTTGAGCCATTCAATGCTTTGGTCGAACAAAATGGTAGAGGCTTTTAGGTCATCAATACACTCAAAAAAGCCAATGCCACCAGTTGGCTGGTCGTTCTTATCCGCAGTTTTCCGATTTACAAAAGCTGCAATTCTGCCAATAGCGGTGTTTCGTTTATCCACCAAAATCCACCTTATCAATTCTCCATGTCGGAAAGCCTTGTTCAAATTAGGATCAAAAACTTGTTCAATATCCTTATCCAATGGCCTGATCCATTCAGGGTCATCCCTATAAATCAATAATGGGATTTCCAAAAATTGCTTGGCTAATTCGGCCGTATTAACTTCAATCAGTTTCATTGCTGCTAAAGTATCATATTTTGCTAAATTTGTGAGACTTACGAGTATGCAAACATTACCCAAAACTGTTTTGATAACCGGTGGAACCTCGGGCATCGGTCGTGCCCTGGCGTTACGATTTGCTCGTTCTGGTTACAATGTGGTATTGAGTGGAAGAAACACCGACCGCCTTTCGGCCATAAAATCCGAAATGGATAAATGTGGCATCGATAGTTTGTGTGTCGAGTCCGATGTATCCAAAGAATCGGATTGCCAAAACCTCGTTCAAGAAACTGTCAATCGTTTTGGTGGTATTGATGTCTTAATCAATAATGCTGGTATTTCCATGCGAGCTATTTTAAATGATTTACATTTGGATGTAATCCGAAAAGTAATGGATATCAACTTCTGGGGAACGGTTTATTGTACTAAATACGCACTCCCATATCTTTTGAATTCAAAAGGCTCTGTGGTTGGAGTATCATCAATAGCTGGAAAAAATGGATTGCCTGGTAGAACAGGTTATTCTGCATCCAAATTCGCGATGGAAGGCTTCCTGCAGTCTGTGCGTACTGAAAATCTAAAGAAGGGTCTACACGTTTTAGTTGCATGTCCAGGATTTACCGAGTCCTCCATTCGTGGCTCCGCATTGGGTCCTGATGGATCAACCCAATCCGAATCACCTCGTGACGAAAAAAAAATGATGACAGCGGAGCAAGTAGCCGATCACATTTTCCATGCAGTAGTAAATCGCAAGCGTGATCTTGTGCTAACTAAACAAGGTAAGCTTGCTGTTTGGTTGGGTCGTTTTTTTCCATCATTATCCGATAAATTGGTTTTCAAACACATGTCAACCGAACCTGGTTCGCCATTCTAAAATAAACTCATATATATGTATTTCAAGTCACAACTGTTATCTATCTCAACAATCATTGCAATGTCGTTTTTAGTTTCGTGCGGACCATCCGCTGAAGAGCGAAAAAATGAAATTTCAGACATGGAAAAAGTGCTGAAGAGTTCTGATGGTTCAATGCCCGATTCGGCTTCAGCGGCAAATGCCATAGCGCAATATTCGGCTTTTGTGAAAGCATTTCCGGACGACTCACTTAGTCCCGTTTACCTTTTCAGAGGCGCCAATCTTGCTGCCCAACAAGCTGATTTACCTTCAGCCATTAAATTACTCGATCAGCTTCACCGAGATTATCCGAAACATGTTGATGCACCTAAAGCCTTATTCTTAAAAGGTTTTGTTTCGGAAACCCAAATGGGTGATTTCAAGACTGCCGAGAGTTGCTACCGTGAATTCCTTAAGGAATATCCTAACCACGAATTAGCGGGCGATGTCAGTTTTTCCCTGAACAATCTCGGTAAATCCCCCGAACAATTGTTGCAGGAAATTTCAGCCAGCGATACCACAGCATCAAAATAAACTGCCGTAAACGCCTTTTGATATGGAACCATCAAAGCTCTCAAAACGCGAAAAACAGCGAATACAACGTGAGACCGTAATCAATAAACCGATTTCGCAATCACTAAGCAGTACCAACATTCCGTGGCTTCCAAGTATTTTGGTAGCCATTGTTGCGTTCGTTTTGTATGCCAATACTCTTGGTCACCAATATGCTTTAGATGATTATTCCCTCATTTTGGAGAACAGGATAACTCAAAAAGGATTGGATGGAATACCCGAAATATTATCAAATAGTTACAGGTACGGCTATTATATGGCTACGGATGGACTATACCGTCCGGTAGTTCGAATCATGTTGGCGGCAGAATGGGAGTGGGGTGGAGGAAAGCCCGCTTTAGGGCATTGGATCAATGTGATTTTATTTGCATTATCCGGATTTGTATTGTTCCGTGTTTTGTTCAAAATGACGGGTGGAAGTCTGATGATTGCCTTCATGGCTGCTCTGTTGTTCGCTTGCCATCCTATACACACCGAAGTTGTGGCCAATATCAAGAGTAGAGACGAGATTTTAGCGTTCTTATTCTGCCTGCTTTCACTTGATCACTACTTGAAATGGCTGGATAGCCGGGCGTGGTTGCCAGCAGCACTATCAGGATTATTCATGTTTTTAGCAATGGGTTCAAAGGAGTCTGCCATTACCTTTTTGGCTGTTCTACCATTAGCTGCTTGGTTTTTCAATAAAGATGTTTCGTTTCAAAAAAACATTCAAGGTGTTTTTCCTGCATTGATTGCAGTAGTAGTATTCATGTTTATTAGATCTAAGGTGCTGGGCGGTTTCAATACCTTGGGAAAACCCAATGTTGCGGATAACCTGTTGATGGCGGCCAAGGACCAGGTGGAGTTTTTCTGCACTGCAGTTTCCATATTGGGACTTTACATCAAGAAACTTTTAATTCCTCATCCGCTCGTATTCGATTACTCCTTTAATCAAATTCCATTGGTAGGCATATCAGATTTTGGTTTCCTTCTTTCTGCATCGGTCATAATCGGCATGGTGGTTTTTGCATTTATTGGATTCAAGAAACGCGATCCTTTCGCTTTTTGCATCCTCTTCTTTTTTGTCACCATGTCAGTTTCATCCAACCTCGTAATCAAAACGGGTTCTTCCTTCGGTGAACGTTTCTTGTATACACCTTCATTGGCTATTTGTTTGGCACTTGCCTTTGGTATATCCAAGTTTGCCGGCCTATCCTTTCAAGGACGGCCCCAAGGTAAAAGCTTGTCGATGTCTCTCTTGATTTTACTTCCGCTGGTTCTTTTGGGATCGGTAAAAACAATTGCACGAAACCCCGTTTGGAAAGACAATTTCTCGCTTTACTCAAACGATGTTGAATTGTCGCCAAACTCTACCCGGGCACAATATTACATGGGTAATTACTTGGTGAAAAAGGAGGCTTGGGAGGGTAAAAGTCCTGACGAAAAGTCAAAAACACTAAAAAGGGCAATAGGTTATTTGCAACGGTCCATTCAAATTTATGATAAGTTTTCTGATGCCCATCTTCAATTAGGAGTAGCCTATTACAACTTAGGTATGAACGACAGTGCACGCGTTTGCTACGAAAAAGCATTATCACTATCACCAAGAAATCACACTATACAAAACAACCTCGGGACTATTTATTTTATCCAACAAGATTATGCCAAGGCATTGGATTTATTCAAAAGGGCAGTAGAGTTAGACCCAAACTATGCAGATGGTCAGTCGAATTTAGGAAGTACATACGGCGTTCTACAACAGTATGATCAGGCCTTGATACATTTATTGAAAGCAGCTGAATTGGATCCTGATAATGCCCAGATATTAAATTCTTTGGGGACTACCTATAGATTCAAAGGAGATGAAAGAAATGCGGTCTTGTACTTTGAAAAGGCATATTCGATCAACCCTGCCTTGAGGCCTAAATCATAATTCCTTTTCCAAAAACGAATGCAGCTCCTCTGCACTGATGTCGGGTTTAAGCTCCCCATCTATGGCTACGGAAATGCGTCCGGTTTCTTCGGAAACAATCAAGGCAATGGCATCGGTTTGCTCAGAAATGCCCAGTCCTGCTCGGTGTCTCATGCCATACTGAGCAGGGATATCAGGATTGTCGGTAACCGGTAACACGCATCTGGCAGCTTTGATACGATTGCCCGAAATGATGATGGCTCCGTCATGCATCGGACTATTCTTAAAGAAAATACTTTCGATGAGCCGCTTCGAAACTTCTGCCTCCATCAAATCTCCAGTAGTCGCAAAAAAATTCAAGTCTGTATTTCTGGATATCACAATCAGTGCACCTGTTTTGGTTTTTCCCATGTTCACGCATGCTTTGACAATAGGAGAAATATCGGTCTGATTTTCTTTTCCGGTTTGAATACTCCAATTCTTTAGTTTCTGTGCGAAACGGCTATTGGCAAGAAAGCTATTGGTGCCCAACATCACCAGGAATCGGCGGACTTCTTGTTGGAATACTATGATCAAAGCAATCACTCCAACTCCTATGAACTGCCCAAGCACAGCTCCAATCAGGCGCATCTCCAATACATTCACACAAAACCACCAGATGAAATATATGGACAAAAGGCCAATGACGATGTTCATTGCCACGCCGCCTTTGATCAAATCGTATAATTTATAAATCAGGAATGCAACCAATAGGATGTCAATCAGGTCGAGTAGCCTGATATCCAAAAAACCTATTTTGAAAATATCCATAGGGTAAAAATAAGGAAATGCCCTTTAATAAAATGCTATTGAAGTTTCTATCGAATCAGGTTCAGTCGTCCATGCTCATCAAAAGACATTTTTCCGTCTTCAACCATCTTTGTTATGGCTACTGCCCATGTATCATCGGCAAAGCCCTGTATAAGGTCTTTGATTTGCGGAATGGATTTAGGTCCTTCTGCCAATATACCATTCAATTTATTGGAAATTTCACCGATTTGGGTGGCAGTAGCTTCTGGATTTCGGCAAACATCGCAGTGGCCACAATTGCTTTTGGGTCTTTCTCCGAAATAGGACACGAGCATGCAACTGCGGCACCTGGTCTTGTTGGTTACATAGGCTGCCATGGCCTCGATCCGTTTTTCAAATCGGGCTTTTCGCTCCTTGTAGGACTTGGTGTCCAAATCGATATAATTCGGATCTTCTCTCGGAATACAGAATACTAATTGGGGGGAATCTTTTCTGGGTAAATAATGCATCAAACCCAATCTGCTCATATATTCCAACATCCGCACTACTTCCTGGAAATTATATCCTGTTCGATCTGCTATATCAGATTCATTGATTTTCA
>JBJTQS010000159.1:0-17246 GCA_046075765.1 Bacteroidota bacterium | reverse complement strand
GGACGACGCCCCGGCGGCCGACGCGTAGACTTGGCGACACCATACTTCATATGGAGCCATGCCGATGCTTCCAGTTTTGATAATGAAACGAACGCTTTTATACTTGTTTGCATCTCTGTTGGCCTCACTGGCCATCCTTTTTGTATTCGACAGATTATTGCAAATAGGTTTCAACAAATCAACGGAGGACGTTTCGGGTAAAATGAATTTGTTGCTCAACGACACATCCCGATATGATATGCTTTGTTTGGGCTCATCGAGGGCTTTGGCACATTTGGAATCAAATCGGATTTCACAAAAGACCGGCATGCGGGTTTATAATGGAGGAATTAACGGAGCACGAGTTGCCTCCATGAAGATTTTGTTTGAAGGATTCCTCAAGTCGCATCCCGCTCCATCGGTATTGGTGTTGCACCTGGATGAGTTTACATTAGAGACTGAGAAAATGCTGGAGGTTCCGCACTACCTCCCTTTTTTACCTAATCATCATATAGAACAGGAAGTTTTCGCAATTGAACCTGACTTGGCTTATTTACAATATGTGCCTTTCTTCAGGGTGTTTTATTATGATGACCTCAAAAAATGGATTGCTATCAAATCCCTTTTTGAACTTGGAAATAAAGGCGGTGAACCTGAACATGGATTTTCCAATTTGGCTGATTCCGGATGGAGTGCCTATTGGGAGTCGCAATACGGAAACAGATTAAAAGTAATCAGTCAGCCATATGATTCTATCGGCAATTTTGATTTGGGATTGCGAAAACTTGATTCCATATTGAGCTTGGCAAAGAGCCATGGTGTCAAAGTCGTTTTTACAAGTTCTCCACTTCTTGGCGGCAGCAACATTCCCAAGTATGAAGCTTGTGTCAGGGCCGTTGAATCTTCTTGCAAAAGGAATGGAGTAGATGCCATGTTTTTTTGGATGCATCGAACGGAGTGGGATCGAAAAGAGTACTATTATGATTTGGTTCACATGGTTAGGAAAGGTGCAAGACTATATTCAGATGCCTTATCCGATTCGATATGTGCAACCTTCCCTGCTGATTGTATATCACCGGAAAAATAAAAATCCCGAACCTGGGTCCGGGATTTTCAGCAAGCGGTGATTAAGTTTTTAAGGATTGAACTTGGATATAAGGGAAGGGTCAATCCTTTTCCTTCCTTGTTTCGTCGTTGCCGTGTGCTTTTTCACTGCAACCGGATTTCTTTGCGTCACCGGATTTGCAACATGACTTGGCGGCTGAGGCTTCGCTGGATGCTTTCTTGGATGAGCAGCATCCCGCTGATTTGGATTTGGATCCACAGCTTGAAGGCATGACTTCTTCAGTGGTCATTTCCGGCTTGATGGTAGTGCCTCCGCTGGTAACTTGAGCGTTGTTTTCGGTTGTCTGCGCATTAGCAAACAGGCATGTGCCTACAACTAGAGCAAAGGTGAAAATCAGTTTTTTCATGGATTTGGTTGTTTATGCAATTATAGTAATTATTCGATTTGTTGTCAATAGGCGTAAATTAAAACCATGCCAATTTTGGTAGAAAAAAACTATATGGGTCTGAATTAAGAAGGAACGCTGATTTATCGGATCATGCGGATTTGCACGGATTTAATTTGAGGTAACATTGCTGTAACAAAAGCTATCAACTGCTACCGCCTACCGCTTTTCAGTTACTTTTCATTGTTGCGCAGACACTTCTTCCAAAAGGCTTAATTTTGGGCTGATAAACTATCGGAATTGAATCTCAAGGAAAACATTAAGGTTGCATTAGGCTCGGTGCGGGCTCAGAAGTTGCGTACCACCCTTACAGCAATGATAATTGCCATTGGAATAATGGCTCTAGTTGGTATTCTAACTGCCATAGACGCTATTGAGTCTTCTATCAATAGCAGTTTTTCGAGTATGGGCTCCAACACTTTCACCATCCGCAACTACGGCATGGGCATTCGAATAGGTAAGGACGGCAAGCGACCCAAACGCTACCAGAAGATCACTTTCAACGATGCCAAGCTTTTCAAGGAGCGTTACAGCTATCCTTCCACGGTTTCAGTTTCAACTATGGCCTCTATGGTTGGCGTATTGAAATTCAAGAATATAGAATCCAATCCCAATGTAACGATCACGGGAGCCGACGAGGGCTACCTGTCAGCATCTGGCTATCGTATCCGTATGGGAAGGAATTTTTCCAATACCGAATTGGAATTCGGCAGCAATGTGGCCATTCTTGGAAATGAGATGGCAACCACGCTGTTTAAGGGAGGAGAAGATCCGTTAGAGCAAATCATCAGTGTAGGGAATAATAAATACCGTGTTATTGGAGTCCTGGAAGAAAAGGGCTCATCTTTCGCTTTTAGTGGCGATAAGGTGTGTATTATTCCGCTGCTGAATGTTAGGCAACGCTATGGCGATAACAATGGCTCTTACACCATCTCTGTAAAGACCAATTCCGTTCCTGAATTGGAGCCTGCTCAAGGTGAGGCCACAGGGGTGTTCAGAGTCGTTAGGGGAGACTTGACCGGAGAGGACAATTCATTTGATATAGTTCAAAGTGACAGTCTGGCCAATTTGGTCATCAGCCAACTGGCATACGTCACCATCGCAGCCACCATCATAGGCTTCATCACCTTACTCGGCGCTTCAATCGGACTCATGAACATCATGCTCGTAAGTGTTACTGAGCGAACGCGTGAGATCGGGATCCGAAAATCATTGGGCGCCTCCAAAGAGCAGATCCGAAGACAATTTCTGGTAGAGGCTGTGGTAATTTGTCAGCTAGGTGGGATCTTGGGAATCATATTGGGAGTGGGGATGGGTAATTTGATGGGACTCTTTTTTGCTGCTGGATTCATCATTCCATGGAAGTGGATGATATCCGGTGTGATACTTTGTTTCCTGGTTGGAGTGGTTTCTGGGCTTTATCCGGCGGTTAAGGCATCTCGTTTAGACCCGATCGAGGCACTAAGGCACGAATAACAATGTGCTGATTATCAAGTTTATAATTGGTTTTTCTCGGTCAATTTTAGTGAACAAATCAGGGTTATCAAATAAGCGCGCTTCTTACTTGTTTGAATTCCAAAAAGTTTGTACATTTGCCCTCCCCAATTCCGGGGTCTAAAAAACAACTAACAAACCACGGCATGCCAAAGCATTATGAGACCGTAATCATCATGAATCCTGTTCTTTCGCAGGAGCAGGTGACTGAAACGGTCGACAAATTCCGCAGGATCCTCACCGAAAACGGTACCGAGATTGTTCATGAGAACAATTGGGGATTACGAAAGCTGGCCTACCCGATCCAGAAAAAGAACACCGGGTTCTATTACCTCACAGAGTTCAAAGGCGACGGCAGTGTCGTAGCTAAACTTGAGCTCGAGTACAAACGTGATGAGCGCATCATGCGTTTTCTCACTGTAGCCCTCGATAAACACGCGGTGACCTACAACGAGAAGAAGCGTAAAAACGCCGCACAAAAGAAACAGGAGGAATCCGCTAACTGAAAAAAGGTAGAACAATGGCCAGCAACGAAGTAAGATATCTGAACCCTCCCGCAGTAGAGGTGAACAAAAAAAAGTACTGCCGCTTCAAGAAGATTGGTATCAAGTACATCGATTACAAGGATGCTACTTTCCTTACCAAATTCGTTAACGAACAAGGAAAAGTGTTACCACGCCGCCTTACTGGAACTTCTCTCAAGTTTCAACGCAAGGTTTCTACGGCTGTTAAAAGGGCGCGCCACCTGGCGTTGATGCCTTATGTTACGGATCTTTTAAAGTAAGGAGGAACGAACCATGGAAGTAATTCTAAAACAAGACGTAAAGAACCTCGGTTACGCCCACGATGTGGTGAAAGTGCGTAACGGATATGGACTCAACTATCTAATTCCAAACGGATTGGCTGTTGTCGCTAACGACACCAACCGTAAAATCAACACTGAAGTGATGCGTCAGCGTCAGCACAAGGTTGAGAAAATCAAAATGGAAGCGGAGAAAGTTAAATCTGCAATCGAGAACGTTGTAATCACCATACCTGCCAAGGTAGGAGAGAACGGCAAGTTGTTCGGTTCCATAACCACCCAGCAAATCGCTGAAGTGCTCAAACGTATGGGTCAGAACATCGAGAAGCGTCAAATCTCGATGAAGAATGATCATATCAAAGGATTGGGTACTTATACAGCAGAAGTTCAATTGCACCGCGATATCACAGTTCCCATTACTTTCGAAGTAGTAGAGGGCTGATCCGGTTAAACCTAGAACCAAGGCAGCGCTCAACGGCGTTGCCTTTTCTTTTTAATACCACTCTAATCAAAATCAATCCAAAATAAAATGGCAAATACAGGCGATATCAACGTTGGCTCAGTCATTCGTTTCAATGGTGAACTATGTCAGATCATCGAATACCAACACCGTACACCTGGTAACTTGCGTGCCTTCTATCAAGCAAAAATGCGCAACCTGAAAACAGGCAAGTCGGCCGAATACCGATTCAGGTCTGGTGAAGAGGTTGAAATCGCACGCGTAGAATACAAGGAGCTGCAATACATCTATAAGGAAGGCGAACATTACGTTTGCATGGACAATGACTCTTATGAGCAGGTTCATATTCCTGAGGATTTGTTCGGCGAATCTTCCCAGTTTTTGAAGGAAGGCATGACTGTTAAAGTAGCTTTTGAGCAAGACAATCCGATATTGGCTGAAGCTCCAACTTTTGTCGAATTGGAAATTACTTACACCGAGCCTGGCATCAAAGGAGACACGGCTACCAACACATTGAAGCCTGCTACTTTGGAAACCGGTGCTATCATCAATGTGCCATTGTTTGTGAACCAAGGTGAGAAAATCAAAGTGGATACACGCAATTTCTCTTATGTGGAGCGCGTGAAGTAAGCTTCGTATTCAAACAAAAAAAAGGTGGCGAAATAATATCGCCACCTTTTTTGTTTTCAGACAAATCGTATCAAGCCATCACCTTTTTTTGCTGACGCTTGCGCTCGTTTTCGTCGAGGAATATTTTCCTAACACGAATTGACTTTGGGGTTAGTTCCACATATTCGTCCCACTCGATGTATTCCATCGCTTCTTCCAAGGAGAAATCAATCTTTGGAGTAATGCGTACATTATCGTCGCTACCCGATGCGCGGAAGTTGGTAAGCTGTTTAGCGCGGGTTACGTTGATGACCAAGTCTCCCGGTCTGATATGTTCACCAATAACTTGTCCACCATAAACTTCTTCTCCTGGGCTGATGAAAAACGCACCACGATCTTGCATCTTGTCGATAGAGTATGCTGTTGATGCCCCTTTGTCCATGCTTATAAGCACGCCATTGATACGACCTGGTATATTGCCTTTCCATGGCTCGTATGCTTTGAAGCGATGCGCCATGATGGCTTCACCAGCAGTAGTAGTCAGGATTGCATTTCGAAGTCCGATCAATCCTCGCGCTGGAATGTCAAATTCCAAATGTTGTAAATCGCCTTTGGGCTCCATAATCAGGAGTTCTCCTCGCTTTTGTGTTACCAATTCGATCACTTTACCTGCCACATGCTCGGGCGTGTCAATGGTGAGTGATTCTACCGGCTCGCTTTTAACACCATCGATTTCCTTTATGATTACTTGCGGTTGACCCACCTGTAATTCATAGCCTTCGCGGCGCATGGTTTCAATCAAAATAGACAAGTGCAGGATGCCTCTGCCGTATACCAAATAGGAATCAGGTGAACCGGTTTCTTCAAGACGCAAGGCCAGGTTCTTTTCCAATTCTTTGAAAAGTCGGTCACGAAGGTGACGAGATGTCACGAACTTACCTTCTTTACCAAAGAAGGGCGAATTGTTGATGGTGAAAAGCATATTCATGGTTGGCTCATCAACAGCCACAGGCTTGAGGGCTTCTGGATTTTCAAAATCCGCAACAGTATCACCGATTTCAAAATCATCCAAACCTACAAGCGCGCAAATGTCACCTGCCGAAACCTCCGTAGCCTTGGCGCGTCCTAAGCCTTCGAATGTCATCAGTTCTTTGATCCTGGTGCGCACGCCTCTTCCGTCCTTCTTCATCAATGTAACCGGCATGTTTTCTTTGAAGGTCCCACGGTGAACTCTGCCGATGGCAATCCTGCCTACAAACGATGAATAGTCGAGTGAGGTGATCAGCATCTGTGGCGTTCCATCATGGAATGGTGCTTGAGGCACGTAATCCACAATGGTGTCTAGTAGGGGAGTAATGTCGTTGGTTTGAACCTTCCAATCGTGCGACATCCAACCTTGCTTTGAAGATCCGTAAACAGTAGGGAAATTCAATTGCTCTTCGGTGGCATCCAAATTGAAAAACAAGTCGAATACTTTCTCATGTACCTCGTCGGGTCGGCAGTTTTCTTTGTCGACTTTGTTGATAACCAGGATAGGCTTAAGGTTTGCTTGCAAAGCCTTTTGCAAAACGAATCGGGTTTGAGGCATAGGACCCTCAAAAGCATCCACAAGCAACAATACCCCATCCGCCATAGTCAATACCCGTTCAACCTCACCGCCGAAGTCGGCGTGGCCTGGAGTATCTATGATGTTGATTTTTATCCCTTTATAGTTAACAGAGACATTTTTTGCCACAATGGTGATACCGCGCTCCCGTTCGAGGTCGTTGTTGTCCAGGATCAATTCACCCATTTGCTGGTTCTCGCGGAACAGTTGTGACTGGTGCAAGATTTTGTCGACCAAGGTTGTCTTACCATGATCTACGTGGGCGATGATGGCAATGTTTCTGATATTCTTCATGTTAGCTATTGTTACTGGAGTAACTTTTGAGGGTGCAAAGGTACTCTATTTATTGACCGGAAACCATAGGGTAAGACACCTTATATTAATGTAATGAATGGTAATAATCTAATATAAAATATGAATATTATAATATGTAAAACCAAATAGGGTATTTGTTGTTTAATCCTATGAACTAAAAACTAAACAAAAAATCTTTATGAAAACCACAATTAAAAATTTCCTAATGTTGGCCATTGCACTTCCATTGGCTGTTTCTGTTACTTCTTGCAAGGATGATGAAGAAACTCCTGCTCCTTCAGTAGACAAATCTTCTGTACTTGTTACACACGCCTCTCCAGATGCTCCTGGTGTTGACCTTTTGGTTGATAACACCAAGGTGAATTCCGCGGCTCTGACTTTCCCTAACAGCACTGGCTACCTTTCTGTTAATGCTGGAACCCGCAACATTAAAGTTAATGTTGCAGGAACTGCTACTACTGTTATTAACGCTGATCTTCCTCTTGCTAAAAACGCCTCTTATTCCATATTTGCTGTTAACAATGTGGCAAGTATCGAGCCGTTGGTAATCGAAGACGATTTGTCGGCTCCCGCCTCTGGCAATGCTCACGTTCGTTTTATTCACCTTTCACCAGATGCTCCTGGAGTGGATATTGCGGTTGATGGTGGTGCAGTTGTTTTTGCTGATTACACTTTCAAAGAATATTCTGATTTCACTCCACTTCCTGCTGGATCCTATGATTTAGAAGTGCGTGTTGCTGGTACTACAACCGTTGCTTTGGACTTGGATCCTATCGTTTTGGAAGCCGGTAAAATTTACACGGTATTTGCAAAAGGTTTGTTGGCTGGATCGGGCAATCAAGCCTTATCAGCTCAAATTATCGTGAATAAATAACAACTGTTTGTTTTTTGTGTGTGTTTGTGATCCCGTGCGGGCAACCGTACGGGATTTCTTATGCAGTTCAATATTGTCTATTTTTGTGATGCTATGAGATTCAACACCCCAGTTGCACTTCCCGAAATCGCCCGGATTTCCAACTCGCGTATTATTGGCCCTTCAGATGTTTCTGCTTCCGGCATTAATGAGATTCATATGGTGGAGGCGGGAGATATCACATTTGTGGATCATCCCAAGTATTACGACAAGGCGCTTCAATCAGCTGCTACCTACATCATCATCAATAAGGAAGTGGATGTGCCCGCTGGAAAATCCTTGCTTTTTTCAGAAGACCCCTTTTCGGCATATGTTTCCATAGTTCGTCACTTCCGACCATTTGTTCCCATGGATGCAGCCATTTCTTCAACTGCAATGATAGGCCGAGGAACGGTAATGCAACCCGGTGTTCACGTTGGTAATCAGGCTATCATTGGAAGGGACTGCATAATACACCCGGGAGTTGTAATTTATGACCACTGCATTATCGGAGACCGTGTAACTATTCACGCTGGAACTGTAATTGGTGCCGATGCTTTTTACTTCAAGCGCAGACCTGAGGGGTACGACAAAATGGTTTCTTGTGGTCGTGTTATTATTGAAGATGACGTGGAGATTGGAGCATCTTGTACTATTGATAAAGGAGTGTCGGGTGACACGGTGATAGGCAAAGGCACTAAGTTCGATAACATGGTGCACATTGGACACGACACTGTAATAGGTCGGAATTGTTTATTTGCTGCCCAAGTTGGCGTTGCCGGTGTTGTGCGTGTTGAGGATGATGTGATTCTGTGGGGCCAGGTGGGTGTTCAAAAGGATTTGGTGATTGGGAAAGGTGCCGTGGTATTAGGTCAATCCGGTGTTCCAAAATCGCTCAAAGGTGGGATTACTTATTTTGGAAGTCCTGTTCGTGAGGCTCGCGAGAAAATGAAAGAGCTTGCCCTCATCAAGCGACTGCCTGAAATCATCGAACACTTAGGCGATTCATAAATCATGTCGACTACCAGTGAAGAAATAAAATTGAAGCAGGAGTTGGATGCCAAAAAACTCCAGCTACATTGGCTTTTACAGATTACCAAAGCCATCAATTACAACTTGCCATCCTCCAATCTTTTTGATATTTACCAATCTGTGTTGCGTAATCAACTACATGTTGGTAGGGTTTTTTTGGTGGTAAACGAAGGCGGTTGGCACTCGCCATTTCGATATGGCATAGATGATGTTATTGTTCCATCGGATATGGATGTGCTTCTGCAGGATATAAAATCATTCTCAGAAGGATCAAAAGACGGTGCATCTTGGATGCAAGCCTTTGATACCATTGTTCCGGTTTTGCATCAGGATGTTCCTTTGGCTTATGCGGTAATCGGAGGTCTAGACGAAGAGGTCTTTCACAGTAAGCGCGAAATCATCACTTATATACACACCATTACCAATGTAATCGTGGTGGCTATCGAAAACAAACGGATGGCCAAGGAGTCTATTCGTCAAGCCGCATTGGAAAGAGAGCTTCAGCTCGCTGCGCAAATGCAATCAATGTTGTTTCCTTCGAACTTGGTAACGCATTCCTTTTTGGATATCGCAGCTACATATATTCCACACCAATCAGTTGGCGGAGATTACTATGATTTCATCAAGTTGAATGATGATGAGGCTTTGGTTTGCATGGCTGATGTCTCTGGCAAAGGGTTGTCGGCCGCTATGTTGATGTCCAATTTCCAAGCAAACCTACATGCCATCATCCGCCACACTGATTTTACCTTGGAGGGATTGGTTACCGAACTGAATGCTTGTGTGAATCTTTCTGCAAGAGGCGAAAAGTTCATCACATTTTTCGTGGCTCGTATTTCAGAAAAAAACAACACCATCCAATTCATTAATGCCGGACATAATCCTCCTGTATTGCTTCATCACGAATCTGCCGAATTATTAGAGTTAGGCACAACAGGCCTTGGCATGTTTGATGATTTGCCTTTTTTGAAAAGCGGTGCGGCTACCTTCAACAAAGGCTCATTGCTTTTCTGTTATACAGATGGTATCACGGATATGGAAAACATGCAGGGTTCTGCTTTTGGTCCCGATAACTTGGAAAAACTCTTACGCGAACATTTCCATGTTGGTAATATGGGCGAACTGCATGATAAGATGGTGTCGTCTTTCGACGACTATAGGGGAGGCATGGCCTTTCCTGATGATGTAACTTTTTTGAGTGTGAGATTCAGCTAAGCTGTTTTTCCTTTGGTAGGTTGGTTTTCCTACTGTGGTATAGGTCTAACGCCACAATCGCTGCAATGAAACCCCAATAAGGTACGGATGCTTTTTCAGTATCCAAGAAGTTGTTCAGGGTTCCGTGAACCCAATACGTAACCAAACCCAACAACAATCCTTTGGTTGCCATTCTAACTTGACGGTCCTTTGAGTGAATAATGATTCTCGAGGCTCTGTAAACAACGACCAGCAAAATGAGAATGAAAAACAACGAACCAAGTATTCCTTGTTCAGCCAAAGCTCCGATGTATTCACTGTGGGCGTTTCCGCCTTCGCCGAAGTTGGTGCTAATTATGGTGCGCTCACTGAACTTTTGGAATGGTGCGTATTGAAACATATAGGTGCCCGGACCCCAACCTAATATTGGCTTTTCCGCGAACATGCGTATTGCAGAACCCCAACGATTGATACGTTCAACATTGGAGGCATCTGTGGTAATGTTGGATACTGATTGAACGTGTGAAGCATAATCGGTCGATGATTGTTCCTCGTTCCTCTCCAACTCCATTTGAATGGTTGTCCAGTTGAGAAGCACCAGTGCAACAAATGCAAATGCGGCTCCCACAACAATGGATGTCTTTATTCGAAGTGCAAACACGAGATAACACAAAAGTGCAGCAACCAAACTTACCCACGCAGCCCTGGTGTAGGACAAGACAATGGCTCCAACCATTACAGATAAAACAAAAAAGCATGTAATCCGGAATCGCTTGGACTTGTTTTGGTCATCAATGAATCCCAACATTACGGGAATGAACATGGCGATTACGGCTGCATAGGCGGTGTGGTCGTTATAGAAAGGCGACATGGCCCAATGTGCCGCTTTCTCGGTAAAACCCTCTATCGCGTGAATGGTTGTTGTGTAAAATATGACTCCCAGCAATGGAATGGTGTAGCACCAAATGAACAGGTTTATCTTCTCTTTTTGTTTGAACAGCGTTGCTGTCAGGTAAAAGAATACCCCTACAAAACAGATTCTGGCTAATGTAGCCTTCAAGGATACCAGAGGCATGGTACTGGTTATACTTGAAACCAACATCCACGCCAAGTGCAGCAATATGGCAATACTAACAGGATGTAGTAAAAGGCTTTTATCCAAATCGCGATAAAACAATTGCCTTGCTAAGAAAATCAAAAGTAAACCGAACATCAATGGTTCAGAAGGCAGGCTAACGCCAATTCCTATGGAAGTTTGCTGGAGATTTAAAGAGAATGGAGTAAGTGCTACGCAAAGCAGCAGCATCAGATCCATACGGTAAATTGCTAATAATACGATTGCTAAAGCAACGGGTATTCCCAGTAAAAACAGGTTTTCACTTGCGATGGCAATGGCGCAAACAATTGCGTAAACGGTAGCCGACCAATAAATCAATTTATCGGAGACCCTGCTATGACGGGTTTCTGACGATGCCAAAATGAAGCGGATGAATGAAGGTTAAAGGTTCGCTTGGTTCGCAGACATTCGTTTTCTGTTCTCCAATATGATAATGGTAAGCAGTGAGATGGCGATGGCTGAAATGGTTGCGAGCAATACAATTAAGCTTCTTACCGGATATGATTTTTTCTCAGCAGGTACCGCTGGGGATACTACGTTCGTATAAGTCAGCTCTTTGGTAAGGTCCCTTACAACTTCATCGTATCTGGTTTTGGTTTCATTATAGACCCTCCGCACCGAAATAAGGTTTTCGGTCAACGCGATGAATTCAGTTCCATTCGCACCGAGAGATTGCATGGCCTTGTCTAAGCGCCCTGTTCCGTTTCCTGCATTGCCTTTAGCCAATTCATCGTAATAAGTTCTGCTGAATGATCGGATCTGTTGGTCGAAGTCCAGTATGCCATAGTCCTTTCGCAATTCAAGAATCCTTTTCTCCATGGAGTCAATCTCGGCAGTTCTTAAAATCAATTGGTTTTTCAATATGATAACCACCTCGGCAGACTTGGTTCGTTGTAGTGTACGTGCCTTGATATGAAACTTGGAAATGATGGAATCAACCATGGCGCTGGCTACTTTCGGATCGGTATCCATCACATTGATTTCTACAGATTCAAAACGGGTCTTGTCTATAGAAATATTCTCTTGCATCATGCCGTGCAAGATGGTTAACGGGTATTTGGCTGTGGTATCGATTTCGTAGTGATCGAAAAGCTTGAAATCCTTAATTAGTTCATCCCGGATATCATCAGAGCCGAACAACTGAATCATTTGTTCAGTGGGGCTTTCCGTTGAGTAGGGAATCAGGTTGGAAGGGTAAACAATTGCTGTGGACTTGAATTTGGGCTTGATGAAAAACTCGGATGAGAACAGGATTGATAAAACAATGGTGCCAGCAGCAATAAAGCTGAGCTGCTTCGCATATTTTTTGATGATTCCGAAAATAAATCTAGCATCAAAAACTACTTGGTTGTTCGGCTCTTGGTTCATTATTTGGTTTTGACTGTTTGAATCGTAAAACTACAAAAAAGGGAGGTGCATACGCCTACTTCTCTAGTCTTGTAAGCATTTGATATTCAAAATAATAAATTTAATCTTGTTGCCGCCAAATAGCCAAAAGGTCCCCGATGTTTATGGCTTTGGTAAATAACGCCAAAACAAATGCGAGAAATGCGGAGGCTAAAGTATGAGACATTGGAAGGTCGAGGTCCCAATCCAATTTGGATACCCACATCGATGAGAGAATGGTTAGTATTATGAAAATGATCAGTCTGAAGATGAAAGCCTTGTTGATGGATATTTTGAAAAGTTTCATAGCAAGCAGTATCTGCCCTAAAGCCATCAGCAATTGAGTAGTCATACTGGCAATTGCGGCGCCGTTAGCTTGCATCTTAGGAATCAGTGCCAGATTCAATATTATATTGAAGGCCATTGCAGATGCCGCCAATTTGTTCAGTGCACCTAAATTTCCGTTGGCTGTCAGAAGCGCACCGAAATTGTAGGACACACACATTCCAACGAAGGATACCATTAGGAAAACTCCTACTTGTGCCGACTCTCTTGCGTTGTATTTGTAAAGGGCATCCATGATCTCAACATTATTGAAAACATAAACGATCGCGACGCCTAATGCGGGAACCAGCATCAAAGAAGTTGAAGTCTTCAGCAATGGTTCTATATTGGATTTCGATTTTATCATGTGTGAGAATATCGGCAATAGCAAGCCTGCGAATAAAAAAGCTACCATGTTTCCAGCCTCCATCAATCGGTATGCTTGTGCGTATATGCCTGCTTGTACAGCCCCGTTTTCAAGAAGCCTTTCCAGCATTACAGAATCAACTCTGTTGTAAAATGTCATCAACAGGATAAGAGCGGCGAATGGGTATGATTTCCGGAGAATCATAAGTGAAAACGCCTTGTTCCATTTTATACGATTAAAACTGACCTTGCCTGAAAGCATTGCAAGTATCACGAACAGTGTGATTACATACGATGCAGTTTGAGCATAAACGAACCAGTCGATTTGAAAAGGTGGTCCGCCAACCCTTCCCCACAACAACCAACCACAAATCAGTATCATCAAGCCTCTATCCAACACAGATATGAAGCTGTCGTGCTTGAACATGTGTAATCCCGCCAAGTTGGAGCGTAAATAAAGTATACCTGAGATTAACACTTGGTTTATCAGTAAAATCAATAATATGCTCGTTTCTTCAATAGTGTATCCAATGGCAAGTGCTATGATGGAGCTGATTATAATATAAAAACAGGCAAGTACAAGTCGAAGCAGTATGATGCCGGAAATATGCTTTTGAAGCAATTGGCGGTTCATCGAAATATTCCTGTTGTTGAAATTGGTGATGCCCAAGTCAAGCAGGATGTTCAGCAGTAATGAGAAGTTGAACAGAGCATAATAATGGCCGTACGCCTCCGCCCCTGTGACGTTTTGAACGGCCCGGTCGATCCCGAAAAGCCAAAACGGCTTAACAAGTAGGTTTAACAACAACAAAAAGCCAAGATTGGCTATGAATTTCTTTTGCATTCAGGAAAATTGAAGCAAATTTAACCCATTATTCCACCTGACAATCTTTTAACGGATGCTTAAAGAGTTCAAAAAAGGAAAGGCCTTGGTAGCCGGTTGCGATGAGGCCGGGAGGGGATGCCTTGCCGGTCCGGTTTTTGCCGCCGCGGTAATACTGCCTCAAGGTTACAAACATCCTCTATTAAATGATTCCAAGAAAATGAAAGAGTCGGATAGGGATTTGCTGGCGGAAGAAATCAAAGGGATGGCCATCGCCTATGCAATTGCTATGTGTGACCATGAAGAGATTGACCGGATCAATATTCTAAAGGCCTCCTTTTTGGCCATGCATCGGGCAGTTGACCAATTGAAAAAACGACCAGAATGGTTGTTGATAGATGGAAACAGGTTTACTCCTTATCCCGACATAATACACCAATGTGTGGTGGGAGGCGATGGCGTGTATACTTGCATTGCGGCGGCATCGGTTTTGGCAAAAACGTCACGCGACGCCTACATGATGGAACTACATAAGCAGTATCCGCAATACGGGTGGGACCGCAACAAGGCTTATGCCACGAAATCACACCGCGATGCCTTGATCAAATTTGGTTATTCACCCGTTCATCGCAAGAGTTTCAGGCTCGACTATCAGACCAAGCTGGACCTTTAGGATTTCAACAATGGCTTGTAGATAAGTGGCTTGCAGCCGTTTAATTTAAGATTAACCTGAAGTCTAGTTTTGGGAAAACAGCGCCCGCTACATGAAAAGAGTTGTAAGCTCATCTGTATTGCTGCTATTTATTCTCCTCGGAGCCATGATGGTTTTGTTTGTCGCCCGCGATTTTCTGGCCTGATCGGCTACCGCATCGTGTCGAAAACACATACCATTTTACACCTTGAGTTTATTGAGGTGGTTAACTCATCTTCTCAATCGAAGCTTTTGTCCTGGTTGGATTCTGATATCGTTTTCCAGTTGGTTTAGCTTTATTAACCTGTTCAACTTAACACAATGTTCCTGGGCAATTTCTCTCAGTGTTTCACCGTCTTCAACTATATGGAATTCATCCTCGGGGGTGCCTCTTTTTGGTTTTAGATATACAATTTCACCTTCATTCAATAAGTCATTCTTTTCGGCATCATTGTATTTTAAAACTTGCCATAAACGCATTTCATTGGCTATTGCAATGGAGTACCATGAATCGCCTTTTTGAGCGCGGATAAAAGGAACTCCTGCTCCGGTTTGCCCTTTCTTGGATTTATTGGTATCAGCATGTTTTTTATGATGCCTTTCGTGGTGTTCCTTTTTGGGTTGGGGGGCTGGTTTGTTTTGCGTTACGGGACCAGCAGAAACGGGCATATTGACTCCGCCTTTGTCGTATTGATGCAACCCGTGCTCTTCAATCAACTTGATTAAAAGTTCTGCGTACTTGGGATTGGTGGCGTATCCTGCTTTTTTAAGTCCATGTGCCCAACCCTGGTAATCGGTTATATCCAATTCGAACAAAGTCGCATAGCGAGGTCTTGTCCTCAAAAACATTCCATGGTCGTCATAAGAGTCCAATACGGAACGGTATTTACGGAAGCATTCATCCTTGGTATCATCATCCATGATATAGGTTTCTCCCGTCCATTCTTTGTGACACTTGATGCCAAAATGGTTGTTGGCCTCCCTTGCCAGGTTGCTGTTACCGGCATCTGACTCCAAAATGCCTTGTGCCAAGGTGATGCTGGCAGGGACTCCGGTCTTATACATGTCTTCAATAGCTTCTGACTTGTATTTTGAGATATATTCGGTTGCAGTCATTCGCTTGGCCGGTTGCGCCAATGACGCACCGCCTGTAAATAATAGTATCGCAAATAGGTTGTAAATCCTGTTCATGGTTTGAAATGGCATTTTATGCAATGAAAACCAATAAAGAGCCTAAAAAGGGAGAGGTCTAACATCTTAATTCAACATCATCATGTTAATTGTCTATTATGCCCAGCTCTGTATGGAGTACATTTGCAATGATGATTTTAGTTACAGGTGCTTCAGGGTTGCTTGGCTCCCGGTTGGTTTTTGAATTGTTACAGTCGGGTCGCAAGGTTAGGGGGATGGGCCGAAGTGCTCGAGTACCTGCATCATTAGTTCAACACTATTTCAAAGATAATGAAGCCCTTCTCGAAAACATGGAGTGGTTTCAGGGAGATATTACAAACAGGCATTCAGTATTGGATGCCATGGAGGATGTTAGCCAGGTTTTTCATTGTGCCGGACTCGTTTCGTTTGCACCAAAGGATCGTCAATTGGTCAAGTCAATAAACGTACAGGGGACCTCGAACATTGTGGACGGTTGTTTGGTTAAAGGTGTAAGCGCGCTATGCCACGTCAGTTCGGTTGCAGCCTTAGGAAGGTCTTTGCATGGTCAATATGACGAAGAGTCGGTGTGGAATCCTGATGATCCGCATTCCCAATATGCAATATCCAAATACGATGCTGAACGCGAGGTCTGGAGGGGTATTGCCGAGGGCTTGAATGCCGTGATTGTGAATCCTGGGATTATAATCGGTCCCGGTAATTGGAGCAGCGATAGTTCGGCCTTGTTTTCGAAAGTTTACGATGGTTTGCGTTTTTATACGGAAGGTATCAACGGTTTTGTGGCCGTTGATGATGTATCCAGGGCGATGATTCGGTTGGTTGATCAACAGAATTTTGGCCAACGATTTGTGCTTGTTGGAGAGAATCTACCTTACAAGGAAGTCATGGATTTGATCGCGGATGGATTGGTCGTGAAAAGACCAAACATTCGTGCCGGTCGTTTTTTGTCTGGATTGGCTTGGAGAATGGAGTCCATTGCATCAAGCCTTACTGGTAAAAGACCTTTGATTACTCGTGAAACGGCACAAAGCGCCCAGTCGGTATGCTACTATTCAAACAAGAAGGTATTGGATGTGCTGTCTGATGGTTTCACAGATCCTAGGAAAGCTATTCAGGAAACAGCATTCAAGTTCCTACAAGAAAAATCTTAACGGAGATTGCTTCGACGGCTTTTACGGTAAACGGACAAGGTGTCGGTTTTGATTTTGCCTTTACGGAGTGATTTGCGCGTTTCCAGTGGTAGTGCAATCACTTCCTTACAGGCCTCGCTACAACAGCCGTTGAGTTTTTCAGCACATGAAGCGCATTGGATAAATAATAAATGGCAGTCTTCGTTTGCACAATTGATATGATCGTCACAGGATGATCCACATAAGTGGCAATGAGCGATTACATCATCGGTTATACGTTCTCCCAAGCGATCATCAAACACAAAGTTCTTGCCGATGAACTTCGACTCTAACCCTTCTGCTTTG
>JBJTQS010000158.1:0-8400 GCA_046075765.1 Bacteroidota bacterium | reverse complement strand
CCAAAAATCTGTACACCCTCATCCACTACGAAATCCAACACCTCAGATCCCAACACTTTTAAAATGGCACACTCTACTGCGAATTCCTCAGCGGCCCCCAGCAATGCCTTGTCGAATGACAACCCTTCTGATAAGAGGCTTGTCTCCATTTCATCTATTTGATGGCTTGTTCTGTAGAGGGCAGATTCCATTACGAAAGTCCTGATCGCCTGCTCAGCCAACTTGTGTTTGATGGCGCCGAACTTTGCGATAGGCATTTTGAATTGTTCTCGTGTATTTGCGTAGTTCAACGATGCTGAACAAACGCGTTTGCAACCACCTAATGCTGCTCCAGCCAGTTTAGCTCTGCCGATATTGAGGATGTTAAATGCAATCAAGTGTCCTTTGCCGATTTCTCCAAGAAGATTTTCTTTCGGGATTTTGCAGTCGCTGAAAAAGACTTGACGAGTAGATGATCCTTTGATACCCATTTTGTGTTCCTCCTCGCCCAATGTAAGACCTGGCGTTCCCTTCTCCACAATGAAACCAGTGAATTTGTCTCCATCAACTTGTGCAAATACGGTGAATACATCTGCAAAGCCGGCATTTGTGATCCACATCTTTTGACCATTCAGGATGTAATGGTTGCCATCGTCGGTAATCACAGCTTTAGTTTTGGCTGCAAGAGCATCTGAACCTGAACCTGGCTCGGTTAGACAATATGATGCTTTCAATTCGCCCGTGGCAAGTTTCGGCAAGTACTTTTCCTTTTGTGCTTTAGTTCCAAAATAGAGGATGGGCAGGGTTCCGATACCGGTGTGGGCAGCCATAGCCACAGCAAAAGAATGTCCTGCGCCTGCTTTTTCCGTCAGTAGCATGCTTGTCATGAAATCCTTTCCAAAACCACCGTATTCCTCGGGAATCGAAATGCCGAGAAGTCCGAGTGCACCAGCTTTATCCAGAAGGCCAGGCATGAGTCCTGGCTCCATGGAATCAATTCGATCAAGGATCGGAAAGACTTCCGTATCCAGGAAATCGTCGGCCATAGAAGCCATCATTTGATGCTCTTCGTTGAATTCTTCCGGAATGAAAATTTCACTTGGGTTTGTTTCGCTGATGATGAATCGGCCGCCTTTTGAATGGATGGTGGATTGTGCTGACATACTTTAGACTTTTTATCAAAGTTATATAAAGACCTGATGGATTAAGGTCATAATGTTTGAACGAATTTAATTCTGAAAGGTTCAGTTCAATAACTCAAAAACACCTGCTGCTCCTTGCCCGGTTCCAACACACATGGTAACCATGCCGTATCGTTGTTTCCTTTTTCTCAACTCGTGTGTGATCTGCACGGTTAGTTTGGCACCTGAGCAACCGAGTGGATGGCCCAATGCTATGGCGCCACCATTAACATTAACCTTTTCTGGATCTAAATTCAATTCACGAATTACAGCCAGTGACTGGCTTGCGAAAGCTTCGTTAAGTTCTATTAAGTTAATGTCGTTCAGAGATAGCCCCGTTTTTTTCAATACGGCCGGAATTGCAGTAACCGGACCAACACCCATGATTCTTGGCTCAAGTGCGGTAACCGAATAACCCATGAAACGTGCAATGGGAGCAATGCTCAATCTTTTTAGGAACTTTTCGGATACTACCATTACAAAGGCCGCTCCGTCACTTGTTTGACTGGAGTTGCCGGCGGTAACAGACCCTTTGGCATTGAAAACGGGTTTTAATGAAGAGAGTTTTTCAAACGTTGTATCCTCTCTTGGACCCTCATCAGTATCTAGAAAAGTAGATTTGTTTTTTTTCTTTTCGTTTTCGTCCAAGTAAGTTTCCTTGAATTCAAATGGGACGATCTGTTCTGCAAATTTTCCTGCTTTGATTGCTTCCAAGGCCTTACGATGCGACTCTAAAGCGAAATGGTCTTGGTCGGCTCTTGAAACATTGTATTCTTTTGCCACGGCTTCGGCGGTCAATCCCATTCCCCAATACCACTCTGGATGTTCCTTGGCGGCGTGATAGTTTGGAACAATCCGCCATCCGCCAAAAGGTATTGGCGACATGGTTTCCACTCCGCCTGCAATGATGCAATCAGCCATACCACTTTGAACTTTAGCAGCTGCAATGGCAATGGTTTCAAGTCCAGATGCGCAATATCTATTAATGGTCATACCTGGAACCTTAACGGTATCCAAACCTAAAAGAGAAATCATCCGACCGATATTCAAGCCTTGTTCTGCTTCCGGAGTTGCATTTCCAACCATCACATCATCAATCCACTCTTGTTCAAATCCAGGAATGGAATTAACCAAATGTCTGACTATATGAGCTGCTAAATCATCCGGTCTAACCGATCGAAACATGCCACGTGGGGCTTTACCAACAGCGGAGCGATAGCCTGTCAGCAGAAAAGCGTCCATGGTAAGGAATTATTTCTTGGGAGCAGGCGAAGTGCCTGGTGTAGTTGAGGGAGCCGGAGTTGGGTCAGATGTAGAAGTTGGCGAAGGTGCAGGAGTTGGTGCACCACCTTTTTCGTCTTTCTTAGGATTTTTGGCATCCGACTTCTTTTTAGCTTCAGCAGCTTTCTTGTCGGCTTCAGCTTTTTCAGCGGCGGCGGCGGCCATATCAACACCATCTTTGTAGGAGGTGGAGCTTATGAGTGTACCTTTCCTATTGTAGATTTTCCACTCTCCATCTTTGTTACCTTTGTTGTAAGGAGTTTCGGCTTGTATTTCGCCGGATTCAAAGTATTTGGTCCATTTACCATTTTTCTTTCCCTCCAAATATTCGCCTTCTTGTTTTACGTTTCCTGAATAAAAGTAACGTATGTAGGTGCCCTCTTTTACTCCGTTTTGGTATTCTGTTTCCTCCATGATTTTGGAGTAAGGATAAAAGCGTTTTGACATACCATGACGAACATCGTTCAAGTATTCAATCTCATGAAGCAATTCGCCGTTGGAGTTGTAAAATTTCCAAACACCTTGTTTTTGACCGATTTCGTCGGTTTTGTTTTTGTGTTTCTCCTTGCCGGGAGCATACTTGGGCTTCTCTTCGGTTTGTGCAAACGTCAAGAGAGGGAGCAATAGAAACAGAACGGTCAATCGTATTATCGCGCTCATATGATAAAGTGGTCTTTTCATTCGAATTTGGACTTTACTACATTAAAACCCAAGCCCTAAAAGTAATAAAAGAATGTTCAATTTCGAAGCGGCTTGCCACTAGTCAGTATACTTTGGATTCTTTCCAAAGTCTTTTTTTCTCCACAAAGTGACATAAAAGCCTCTCTTTCAAGGTCTAACAGGTATTGTTCGGAAACGATGGAAGGGCTAGAAAGATCTCCTCCACACATGATATACCCCAGCTTTTCTGAGATTTTATAATCATGTTCGGAGATAAAGTTGCCCGCCAGCATGGCATTGGCACCTGCTAAGACCATTCCCAAGGCCGATTTCCCTAAAACTCGGATGTCTTTTCGTTTGATAGGCATTTGATATCCAGCATCAGCAAGTTCCAAGGCTTTTCTTTTTGCACTTAAAATCAGCTCATTGCGATTCATGCAAACTAGGTCTTTGCCTTCGCGAAGGATCCCCAGATCAAAGGCTTCATGCCCGGATGTGGAGACTTTGGCCATAGCAATTGTCAAAAACCTGTTTCTAAGTCCATTGGTTTCCATATCACCCTCTTCCAAAGAATCACTGAACCTGAGGGCAAATTCTTTGGTGCCACCACCACCTGGAATCAAACCAACTCCAAACTCCACTAATCCCGTGTATGTTTCAGCCGATGCAACAGCGCAATCAGCATGTAAAAGCATTTCACATCCTCCACCCAAAGTCAGGCCATGGGGTGCAACAATTACGGGGATGCTAGAATAACGAACTCGCATGTTGGTGTTCTGAAAGGCGCGAATGGCGTAATCTAACTCGTCATATTCCTGCTCAATCGCCAACATGAATACCAGAGCCAGATTAGCGCCTGCGGAAAAGTTTGCTCCTTCGTTTGCGATTACCAGGCCTTTGAAATCCTTTTCGGCCAAATCAATTGATTTATGGATTCCTTCCAAAACCTCGCCACCAATTGCATTCATTTTCGTGTGGAATTCCAGGTTGAGTATTCCATCTCCCAAATCGATTAAACTGCATCCTTGGTTTTTCCAAACCAGTTTTTCATTCCTTATTACATCTAAGCTTATGTTACGAGAAGTAGCTTCACACTTGTTCCAATCACCTGATGTTAGGCTATAATAATATCTTGTGCCGTGCTCTTTTTTGTAAAATGTATGTATCCCTTTTGAAAGCATTTCCAGAACCCATGGAGCTGGTTTCATGCCAAGCAATTCGATCAACTTCAAGCCTTCCTCGACTCCAACGGCATCCCATGTTTCGAATGGTCCTTTTTCCCATCCGAATCCGGCGTTCAGTGCACGATCAATACTTTCTATGTCGTCGGAAATTTCCGGAATTCTCCAAGTAACATAATTGAAAAGTCCACAAAAGGCTTTTCTGTAAAAATCACCTGCTCGATCTTTTCCATTGAAAAGCACTTTCAGACGTTGGTTGATATCATCAATGTTTTTGGCCTCATCCAAAGTCGAGAACTTGGTCTTGGATTGAGGTTTGTATTCCAATGTTTGCAAATCCAAAGACAATATTTCCGTTTTGCCGGATGCATCTTTGGTTTTTTTATAAAAGCCCTGATTCGTTTTGTCACCAAGCCATTTGTTCTCTGACATTTTTTTAACGAAGTCAGGAAGCATGAATGAATCTCTTTCAGAATCATCAATGCAATTCTGATAAAGACCATTGGCCACATGGATCATGGTGTCGAGCCCTACCACATCAGTAGTTCGGAATGTTGCCGATTTAGGTCTGCCTAATACCGGACCTGTAAGCTTATCAATCTCCTCAACAGACCAGCCATCACGAACCACTTGGTGTAACAAAGACATGATTGCATAAACTCCAATCCGGTTTGCTATGAACGCTGGTGTGTCGTTGCAGATGATGGTTTCCTTGCCAAGGGTTTCACCTCCGAATTCCACTAAAAAATCAATTAAATCTTTTGATGTCTCCTTGGTGGGAATTATCTCCAGTAATCGCAGGTATCTGGGTGGGTTGAAAAAATGTGTGCCACAGAAGTTCGATTTGAAGTCAATGCTTCTACCCTCGCAAATGTCCTTGGCAGGAATCCCGGAGGTGTTTGTAGAAACAATGGATCCGGGTTTACGGAACTTTTCTACTTTTTCAAATAGTTCCTTCTTTATGTCTAATCTTTCTACGACTGCTTCTAAAATCCAGTCGCAGTCATCTATTTTTTGCAAATCATCCTCAAAATTGCCCGTGCTTATTCTGTTTTCATATCGTTTTCTATATAGCGGCGATGGACTTGATTGAATGGCCTTTCGAAGCGCTTCGTTGACAATCGAGTTTCTCGCTTTCTTATCACTTGAATTACCATCGTCGGTGGTTTTTACAGGGATATCGAGCAACAAGACCTTAATTCCTGCATTTGCAAAATGACAGGCTATACGTGAACCCATGATTCCGGAACCTAATACGGCCACTTTTGTGATTTTGCGATTCATGGGTTCGGTGTTTTTAAGAATTTAATTGATGGTTGATTATAATGGTTTGGCAAAAACTATTATGTTACAAGTTGTGGTTGATCCTATGTCGGCCGTGGTTTTTCCCTTGACAGAAGTGGTTCTGTAAATCAACATGAATTTCTTGCCGATCAATTCACGATTAGCTGATCGTAAGTCGGCAGACACAAAATCGCCATAGGCTCCGCAGAATCTGATTTCTCCATCCACTTCGCTTTCAAAAAGCAGTTCGCATCTTGATCCAGCACATTCAACAGACAGGAAAACCGCATCAACATTTTTAAGCGAAGAGTTTGTTGGCAAAGTAGCGCCGGAGGTAGTATCCATTGAAACGTTGCGCAGGTTTGGCATCGAATCATTTGCGTTGGTATCGATGGAGTCTAAAAAAACATTACCCAAAATAGAATCGGTATCTGAGTAATCCAACTCCTCTGTTTGGTCCAGTGATTCAGCTGACTCGTCGTTTGGATTGGGTATATCCAAAGTTCTCATGGGTTGTTCGCCACAAGAAAGCAAGGTAAGTAATGAAACAAAAGTGCAATAGCACCCAAGGTGTTTAGTTATCCTGTTGTTTCGAAACAATGAACACATTTTTAGTGCTTGCAATAAAGGATTATTGTTATTATAAATTGTAGATGCGATCGATAACGTTTCGATTGTTTTCGACGATGACTTTTCTTTTCAAGCTTAGCTTAGGAGTCATTTCGCCTTTTTGGATTGAGAACTCCTCTGCTAGTAGCTCTGCTTTTTTAATGGTCTCATGCTGACCGAGACTTTTGTTGATGATTTCTATTTCCTCTTGTATTTTTTTCTTGACAATTGCATTTGCCGCGACATCGGCATTTGATTTCAGATCCAATCCTTGTGATTTTGCCCATTCATGGGCGTAGGCGAATGCAGGGACAATCAATGCAGAGGCAAATTTTTGGTTTTCACCGATCACCATTGCTTGTTCAATGAATCTGGATTCTTTCAGTTTGTTTTCGATGTATTGCGGTGCAATGTATTTGCCCCCTGAGGTTTTGAATATCTCTTTCTTACGATCCGTTATCCTGAGTTTTTCACCTTGCCATTCACCGATGTCGCCTGTATGAAACCATCCTTCCTTGTCAATCACCTCTTCAGTCAAGTCAGGACGTTTATAATAGCCTAACATCAAATTGGGTCCTTTTGAAAGTATTTCGCCATCTTCCGCAATTTTGACTTCAACGCCTTGTATCACTTTCCCTACGGTACCTACTCCCATTCCTCCAGGCAATAATGTATTTACGGTAATAACGGGAGAAGTCTCGGTCAAACCATAACCTTCCAATATTGGAATGCCCGCGGCCCAGAAAACCCTTGCCAGTTTTGGGTTCAATGCGGCTCCGCCGCTAACTATTGCTTTTACATTCCCACCCAATGCCTCCCGCCATTTGGAAAAAACCAGTTTGTTGGCGATCGATAATTTCGTCCTGTAAACCAAAGAGCCAAAGTGTTCTGGGTCGTATTGAAGTCCAAGCTCAAGTGCCCACATGAACATGGATTTTTTAAATCCTTGAAGTGCGCTTCCTTTGGCAATAATTTTATCGTAAACTTTTTCAATCAACCGCGGAACCGCTGAAAATGCCACAGGCTGTACTTCGCGGATATTATCACCAATGGTTTCCAAGCTCTCAGCATACCAGACTGAAGCGCCCAGATACATATTCAAGTAGGTGAGCATCCGTTCATAAATGTGATTTAAAGGTAAAAAGCTCAAAACACGGTCACCGTTTTTAACCGGGGGAAGCTTTTGTACCGCTAAAAAATTACTTACGAGATTGGTGTGGCTTAACATTACTCCTTTTGGATCGCCAGTGGTACCGGAAGTATAAATGAGCGTGGCCAAATCACCCGGTAAAATTGAATCTCGTATCGATTTGATCTCTTGCGGTGATGGATTTGATTTGCCCAATTCCAAAAAATCTTGAAAGCTTTTAGCTCCGCTCACCATATTGAAGGTGTAAATTTCAGGCGGGCTCGTCCAATTTTCAACGAGTCTTCTGGTCTTGGATTCCAATTCGGCACTTGAAACGAAAACCATGCGCACTTCGGCATCCATCAATATGAAGTGAAGGTCGCGGTCGCTAATGGTTGGATAGATAGGTACGTTAATGGCCCCAGCTTGAAGTATTCCCAGGTCGGCGAAATTCCATTCCGGCCTGTTATTGGAAATGATCGCCACCTTGTCGCCTTTCTTGATCCCTAAATGTAAAAGCGCATGGCTAACCTGGTCCACCTTTTCTTTGAATTCCGCAGTGCTGTATTTCTTCCATTGACCGCCTTCCTTTGCTGCCAATGCGCAATCTTGCGGATACTCCCTGAGCTGGTGCTCGGGGATTTCGAATAGTTTCACAACCGACATAGTTTGTAGTTTGTAACAAATAAAGGCATTTTTGGGTTAATTTTAGCCAAACCAAAATCATAGTCTTGCACGGTTTCACTAACAATCAGTTGACCCATCAGTTGGGTATTCGGCTTCCGATTATCATGGCTCCGATGTTTCTTGTTTCCAATGAGCAGATGATCAAGGAGGCGATGCTCCAAGGGATCATGGGGGTGTTCCCCTCCCTCAATTACCGTGAGAAAGGGGCTTTGCCTGCATTGTTAGACGGCCTGAACTCATTCAAGCAAACCAATCAGACATCTGGAAACTACGGTGTCAATTTGATAGTTCAAAAAACCAATGTGCTTTACAGGGAGCATTTGGAGCATTGTGTGGCTGCCAAAGTGCCATTTTACATCACTTCGTTAGGAAACCCTGATGAGGTGATTCGGAAAGCCCACGCCTATGG
>JBJTQS010000157.1:0-4995 GCA_046075765.1 Bacteroidota bacterium | reverse complement strand
GCCATTGCGGCTTACGAATCGGGATTGGTATCATCCAACAACAACATTATCATCCACACGCGTGGTGGCCAGTTGCAAGTATCATTCGATAAAAAGGACGGCGCTTATCATCAAGTCACGCTAACCGGTCCGGCTGAATTTGTTTTCAAAGGTTTTTTCCAATACGATGGAGTATGATCAAAGGTGAACGCATCAACCTCAGGGCTGTTGAGCCTTACGACCGCGACTTGATGTATGCTTGGGAGAACGATACCCGTAATTGGCATGTAAGTGGAACATTATCGCCCTTCAGCAAGCATACCGTTGATGAGTTTTTGAAAAACGCGAAGGAAGATATCTACACTTCGCGACAGCTGCGCTTGGCCATTGATTTGAATGAACATCCGCAACCAAGAACCATCGGCTACATCGACCTCTTCGATTTTGAACCGCCACATCGCAGAGCCGGCGTAGGTGTGTTGATAGGAGAACAAAGCGATCGAGGAAAAGGTCTTGCAACCGAATCACTGCAATTGCTTTGCGGATATGCGAAGGATGTGCTCAACCTGCACCAATTGTATTGCCACATCCATCAAGACAACCATTCCAGCATCAAGCTTTTCACCAAAGCAGGATTCGTACCTTGCGGAGAGCTCAAAGATTGGACCTTCGTTTCCGGACAATGGAAGCATGTGGGTGTATTTCAAAAACTGTTGAACCATTGAACCGTTTTAACTGCTGATGGCTCGCGTTAACATCATCAGGTTTGGAGCATGGCTGACAACATCGGTCATGTTTTTAGCTCTTGCCATGCAAGCAGGGTGCGGCAGTGGCGAAGAGGCTCAACAAACAAACGAGACCGACTCCACCACCTATGCAAGTTTGGATCCCTCCAATGGATATGTGGGTCAAGAGGCATGCAGCAGTTGCCACCAATCAATTTACGACTCGTTCATACAAACAGGAATGGGCAAGTCGTTCGATATCGCCTCCGAAGCCAAAAGCAGTGGCGATTTCAAAAAGCATGCGCCGGTGTACGATCCGCATCTCGACTTCTACTACCTCCCCTATTTTGATGACGACAGCCTGCGCATCATGGAATACCGTCTCGAAGGCAAAGACACCGTACACAAGCGTGTAGAAACGGTGAGTTACATTGTAGGATCTGGGCAGCACACCAACTCCCATATCATGAACACCTTCGGCTATCTGAACCAGATGCCGCTCACATTCTATACCCAGAAAGGTAAGTGGGATTTGCCTCCGGGTTTTGAAAAAGGAGGCAACACAAGATTCAACCGTCTGATAGGATTGGAATGTATGTCGTGTCACAACTCCTATCCCGAATTCCTGATGGGCTCCGAAAACCGGTATGACTTTGTTGATAATGGCATCGGTTGCGAGCGTTGCCATGGTCCAGGAGAAAAACATGTGAAGGAAAAACAAGCGGGAAAGATTGTGGACATAGTCACCGGCATCGACCACACCATTGTGAATCCTGCCAAGCTTCCCATCGATTTACAGTTGGATGTTTGTCAGCGTTGCCACATACAAGGCAATGCCGTATTGAAAGAAGGCAAATCGTTCTTCGACTTTAAACCAGGCATGCGGCTGAAGGATGTGATGGATGTGTACATGCCCGTTTACGATGGTCCCAAGAACGAACACATCATGGCATCACATGTAGAGCGCATGAAACTCAGCAAGTGCTTTACGGTTTCGGCTAAGCGGGCAGAAGGCATCAAAGGCGAACTTCGACCATATAAGAACGCCATGACCTGCGTTACTTGTCACAACCCGCACGTAAGTGTGAAATCTACCGGCAATGCGGTGTTCAATAACGCTTGTAGCGGATGCCACACCAACGGCAAGGATCCGCTTTGCACTGCAGAACCGAAACAACTAGCATTGAAAAAAAATGATTGCGTTTCTTGCCACATGCCTGCTTCGGGCGCTACCGATATCCCACACGTATCGGTGCACGACCATCAAATACGGGTGCCAGACCGCGTATCTGATATCGAACGCGTAAGGAAGTTTTTAGGCATCACGGCCATCAACAATCCGAATCCCGATTCGATTTCAAAAGCGAAAGCGTTCATTGCATACCATGAGAAGTTCGGTTTCACGCGTGAGATTTTAGATTCAGCAAGGAAATACCTGCCCATGCGCACCGCTGCCGAAGTGCAACGCAACTACACGCACATCATACATGTCTTGTTTTTGGAAAACGACTTCAAAGGAATCACCGATTTGGTGAGCAGCATGGGTGGACTAGAAAACAAATTGGTAAAAAAGTCGTTTGATAATGCAGATGCATGGACCGCCTACCGCATCGGACAAGCCTATGCGGAAATTGGAAACCCGAAGAAGTCGTGCGACTATTATGGTGTAGCCTATAACTTGGCTCAAAACGTATTGGAGTTCGGCAACAAATTCGCTTCTGCATTGGCTGCCGTGGGAAAAACAAAGGATGCCAAAGGTCTGCTGGAGCGATTGGTGTTCGATTATCCGAAATCCCCTGCTGCCCTATCAAACTTGGGATATCTTTGTTTGGTAGTGGATAGCGACACGGCGCGTGCTCGTAAATTGTATGATCAAGCCATCAGTATGGATCCCGATTATGAGCAAGCAATCATCAACAAAGCCGGCTTGTGGGCCATGCAGCGAAAAAACAGGGATGCAAGCTTTTTGCTTACCAAATACCTGAAGAGAAAACCCCAATCGCAACAGGCGAAAACCCTGCTGAATCAAATCAAACAGCAATAGTTAAATGTCAGTTAAGAAATGGATCATAGGCATGGTGATACTGATCGTATTGATTGGGGCATTCGGCATAGTCCATATCTATAGAAGTTTGCTTAGCAAGGATGTGCTGGACGATGACCACAAGGAGCTGTTCCTGCATATTCCCACCGGAAGCCGATTTGATGATGTGATGGAGATTTTGACTGATTCTGGTCTTGTGCATAACCCCAAAGAGTTCCGTTGGTTGGCTTTGCAGATGAAATACGATGAACGGGTTCGTCCGGGCAGATATCGGGTGAGTCATGGCATGAATAGCCGGCAGCTCATCGCCCTGCTACGCAACGGAAAACAAAGTCCGGTGAAATTGATGTTCCAAAACATACGCACCACACGGCAGTTGGCAGGCATTGTAGGAAGGCAATTGGAAACGGATTCTGCCGAACTGGCGGCGATGTTAGAGAACGAAGAATTTTTAGCAAACCTTGGTTTGAACAGATACACGGCTGCTACACTTTTCATTCCAAACACCTACGAATTCTATTGGAACACGGATGCGGAGAAATTCATTGAAAAGATGGCGAAGGAGCACAAAGCCTTTTGGAATGAGTCAAGACTTGCGAGAGCCAATCGTATCGGGTTAACTCCAGAACAGGTGAGCACCTTGGCATCCATTGTAGAAAGGGAGACCTCGCGCAATGATGAAAAGCCAACGGTGGCCGGAGTGTATATGAACAGACTGCAAAAGAATTGGAAACTTGATGCAGACCCCACCTTGATATTCGCTGCAAACGATTTCACCATCCGAAGGGTATTGAACAAGCACAAGCAGATCGATTCGCCATACAACACCTACATGTACGGAGGCTTACCACCGGGCCCCATCTGCTTGCCATCGATTTCGTCATTGGATGCGGTGCTGTCGTATGCTAAACATGAATACATGTTTTTCTGCGCCCGTGAAGACTTCTCGGGCTATCATAATTTCGCTAAAACCTACAGCGAACACCTGGCCAATGCCAGGAGGTTCCAAAGCGAACTCGACCGACGGAGGATCAACTCGTAGGCTTTAGCCTAAATTGGTTAATTTCGCATCCTTACGACATGAGAAGCCTTTTAGCCGCTTTCCTGATATGGGCATTCTGCCTCCCCGACGCCAATGCGCAAGGGGTTCCGGTAATCTTGTTGGCACGCAGCAGCGAACAACAAGACACAACGGGATGTAACTTGGTTCGTGAGATCACCAAAACCCTGTATCGCGAAATAATAGGCGGCAAGCTTCGTATTTGGGAATCGCAAAGCAAAGAGCTCGCCTTTTCTGCCTCCACTTTGCAGTCGTTGGAGAAATCTGCAGGTATCGCATTTCAAGAGCAAGAGAATATGTTCATCTACGAACGTTGGACTCAAAGCAAAAGAGAGGTTACCACTGCCACTGCAGGATTCTACTTTGCGCACAAGAGTGAACGCGGCACGGAAACGGTCTTCGGTTACGTGGATTATGCCGATGTAGCGGAATTGTTCTCAAAAACCCGAATAGCGACCAATGCCAGTGGCAACTTCAGTGCTACCTTAGAGACCGCACTTAAATCGAAAAACTTCAATTACCGATTGATTCAACTCGGAAACCAATCCGTTAAAACGCCGAGTGAAGGCCAGGACCTGCTCTATGCCTTTGTGGGCAAGAGGGTGTTTAACGAATCCACATTAGGTTACTACCCACCCGATAAAAACATCACCTACCTGATAGATACTTATTCAGATGGCACCGATACGCAATCATTGAACGGGAAACGCTTGTCGAAATTGCTCGGAGAATATTTCTTCCGCAACCAGGAAATCTATTACAACATGGGCGGGGAACGAATCACCTCGCATTTGAACCGCAATAAGCTTCGTGTGACCAAAATCGAGGTGAATGAAATCTGGCGCAAATTGGGCTCCGAGATCTTGTATGAACCCAAAAGCATTTTGATTTATGTGAACGATTCGGCCCTGGATGAAATCAACGCCCGCAACATTGCAGACTTCGAATTCCGCTATGGCGAAACAGACCTATTCGGCTTTCTTCGCACCCGCGAATTCAATATCATCATCACCAAAATAAACTCAGAAACCATCGAACGCAAAGACGCTTTCATATTCCTAAAGGCATTGATGACGGAAGAGTGGAATAGATTGAATTTATATGTAAATGAATACCAATAGTAAGTGACAAGTAACAAGTAACAAGTAACAAGTAAAATCTTTCAAATGACTATTGACATTTGACTA
>JBJTQS010000156.1:0-4179 GCA_046075765.1 Bacteroidota bacterium | reverse complement strand
TCTTATTGATGGACGATTTACAATTGACAATTGACAATTGACCATTGACCATTGACCATTGACTAATGACCAATGACTATTGACCATTGACCATTGACTAATGACCAATGACCATTGACTAATGACCATTGACTAATTAACCTTACTACCTACCACCTACCACCTACCAAAATGACCATACACCGCGAAGGATACAAGATTATCGGAATTACCATTGCGCTGCTTGCAATCCTCAACGGGATATGCTATTTGTTTGCAGGTGAAACCATCTGGCTGTTGTGGCTCGTTGGTGTTTTTTCCGTTGTGTTTTTTCTTTTGATCTTACAATTCTTCCGCTATCCAAAACGCAGCTTGACCCGCAACGACCGCTATGTGGTTTGTCCTGCCGATGGCAAAGTAGTTGTGATAGAAAAAACCTTCGAAGCTGAATACTTCAAAGATGAGCGCATTCAGGTTTCCGTATTCATGTCGCCTTTGAATGTGCATGCCAATTGGTATCCTGTATCGGGAAGGGTGAAGGTTATGCGTCACCATCCGGGCAAGAAGCTGGTTGCGTGGCATCCGAAGGCATCCACCGAAAATGAGCGCACCACATTAGTATTAGAGCGCGACAACCAATCGGAAATTTTAGTGCGTCAGATTGCAGGAGCTTTAGCAAACCGAATCGTTTTCTATCCAATGGAAGGCGATGTGATCCGCCAATGTGCCGAGTGGGGCTTTATCAAATTCGGTTCGCGCGTTGACATTTACTTGCCACTTGATGCGGAGATCGCAGTGGAGCTTGGTCAAAAAGTTACTGGCGGAATAGATGTGATTGCGAAGCTGAAAAGCTGATCAGTTAGGCGTACACAAAGCGCTTATCGTTTCCGTATCGCTGGTGTAATTCAAATCCAAATCTCCGGAGCTGTAAAACCCAGTTCCACCGAAATCAACCCCTGCAACCGTTTGGGCGGGTATCGTGATACTATTTCCCGAGATCAACCAGATCGCGTAATCTCCCGAACCCACATTGCTGAAATTGGAAACCTTCACCGAATCATTTTGTCCGATCTTTTGGATATTGATGGTGAAAGCGGCCACCTGGCTTCCATTAACAAACTCTTTACACAACCATGAACCCACGTATTTGTCGCGATCGGCTCCAGGCAAATCAGGCTCCGCACCTTCCTCTGCGCAAGATGTGATCATCATCATGGAAACAACAAAGACCGAAAAGGTAAAAGTTCGAATGAGCTTGATTGGATTCATGGAAGTAGATTATTTCAAACGTTCGCGGATGTCGAGGCGATGCTTGCGGGCTGTATCCTGCGCGATATCATAACCGGCATCCATGTGCCTGATGACCCCCATGGCGGGATCGTTGTGCAATACGCGTTTCAATCGGCGAGCAGCATCGTCTGTTCCATCAGCTACAATCACCATGCCAGCATGGATGGAGTAGCCAATGCCAACACCTCCAC
This sequence comes from Bacteroidota bacterium, assembly GCA_046075765.1. Taxonomy (GTDB): domain Bacteria; phylum Bacteroidota; class Bacteroidia; order AKYH767-A; family OLB10; genus JALRAP01. Next base: position 2,719 of record JBJTQS010000156.1, on the reverse strand, counting down.
CGTGATGCAATGAGACCCAGCTTGCGCCGCCTGCAGTATTGATGAGCGCATTGAGCACAGGCCAATCGGCAACGGCATCCGAGCCATCGCGCATCGCTTCGGTTTCGCGATTGGGGGAAGCAACCGAACCGGTATCCAAATGATCGCGGCCAATAACTATCGGAGCCTTCACCTTACCTGAACGAACCAATTCATTGAAGGCCAAACCAGCCTTCTCACGATCGCCCTGTCCAAGCCAACAAATTCGTGCAGGTAAGCCTTGGAATGCGATTCGTTCCTGTGCCATTTTAATCCAACGCGCCAAGGCCTTGTTTTCGGGGAAAAGCTCCAAGATCAGTTTATCGGTTTCATAGATGTCTTGTGGGTCGCCAGACAATGCAGCCCAGCGGAACGGACCTTTTCCTTAGCAGAAGAGCGGGCGAATATAGGCAGGTACGAAGCCAGGAAAATCAAATGCGTTTTTCAATCCCATCTCATAGGCTTGTCCACGCAAATTGTTGCCATAGTCGAATGTAATAGCGCCCTTTTGCTGCATTTCAAGCATCAACTTCACATGACGCACCATACTTTCCTTACTCATATGCACATATTTTTCAGGATCGGAATCGCGCAAGACTTTAGCCTGCTCAACACTGAGGCCATGAGGGAAATAACCAACCAAGGCATCGTGCGCGGATGTCTGATCCGTGAGGACTTCAGGAATCACACCACGCTCTAGCATCCGCTCCAGCAAATCAATGACATTGCATACCACGCCGATTGATATCGCCTCGCCTTTTTCTTTAGCCCGCAAAGCGCGATCAATGCCATTATCGATGTTGTGGGTCATCACATCGATATATCGGGTGTCTATTCGCTTCTGGATCCGCCACTCCTCGATATCCGCCGCAAGGCAAACCCCTTCGTTCATTGTAATGGCCAGCGGTTGAGCGCCGCCCATACCACCAAGTCCTGCCGTAACGGATATGGTGTTTTTCAACGATCCACCAAAATGCTGACGGGCCACTTCGGCGAATGTTTCGTAAGTGCCTTGTACAATGCCTTGAGATCCGATATAGATCCAAGAACCAGCGGTCATTTGACCATACATGGTTAGTCCTTTCGCCTCAAGTGCCCTGAAATGCTCCCAATTAGCCCAATGAGGAACCAACATCGAGTTGCTGATGATCACGCGAGGGGCATCCTTGTGGGTTGGCAGGATTCCCACAGGCTTCCCAGATTGCACCAACAAGGTTTCATCCTCATTCAAGTCGCGAAGCGCCTTAACGATCAACTCAAACGCCTCGGGATTTCGAGCCGCTTTACCCGTGCCGCCATAAACGATCAAATCTTCGGGACGCTCGGCAACCTCCGGATCAAGGTTGTTGTGCAACATACGCAAGGCCGCTTCTTGCACCCATCCTTTGCAGGAAATAGTGGTACCAGTAGGGGTTTTGGTCTTGGTTAAATCGAGTTTACTGCTGATGACAGTCATGGCTTTGTGGAGTTGTTGTCGGAATTGGATGTATTTGATGATTCGGATGGCAATGATTTCTTCTCTTTCCATGGGCAATGCTTGCAATTGCTGTTGCAACAATACCCACGCTTCAAGTGATAGGCCTCAGTGAAAACGATGTAACCTTCGGGAGAAAAATAGAAATCTTCAGGAGCAAATTTGTCGGTGAAAGACATGATGCAAATTTAGGCTATTTTTAGGCTGTAACACACAGGTCATGTCTTATGTTCAGCCATCCAGAGTCTAAATATGTGGAAATCCCTTTGCGGGATTCGGCGGTTCGGCTGACAACCAAAATACTGTGCCACCATGACCCTGTTGCAGGAGGCAATAAGTACTACAAGCTCAAATACAATATGCTTCGAGCCAAAGAATTAGGTCTGAACCATGTGGTAACCTTGGGCGGCGCCTTCTCCAATCACCTGGCCGCTACAGCTCGAGCATGCCGTGCCATGGGTATTCGTTCTACGGGGATTGTGAGGGGCGAGCCGGTACGCAACAATACCATGAGCAGAGCTGCTGCTGATGGGATGGATTTGGTTTTTGTGAGTCGAGAACAATACCGAGCCAGGTACGAGCCAGGCTTTGCCGAATCCGTGTTGGGCCGATCCTCTGATTGGTGGTTGGTACCCGAAGGCGGATCAAATGAGGAGGGCGTTCGGGGATGCCGAGAAATATTGGATGCACATGACGATGCGTTCGATTGGGTAGTGGTATGCTGCGGCACGGGAAGTACAGCCCTCGGCATGTCAACATCATTAAAACCGCATCAGCGACTATTGGGGATTTGCGTACTGCGTCCTGCGGATGTGATGAGGGAAATGTTCCAAGGCAATGAACAAGTGGAAATCAATGGGGATTTTCATTTTGGCGGATATGCCAAAGCCACCCCGGAGCTCCGCGAATATTGCAAGCAGTTCCGTGATGACTACGGAGTTGAAATAGAACCCGTGTACACTGGCAAGATGTTTTTCGGTCTTCATCAAATGATTTCTGAAGGGAGTTTTGCTACAGGTTCGCGAATATTGGCCCTCCATACCGGGGGATTGCAGTACCTCATTGAGGATTAGATGGCGGTGTGAGTGCCGAATCCTATCTTTGCGAAAAATAAAAACACCTTCAAATGACATTCGTTGAGGAGCTACGCTGGAGAGGCATGATACACGATATGATGCCTGGTACCGAGGAACACTTGGCAAAAGGTATGGCCAGCGGTTATATAGG